>NZ_CAJXMA010000001.1:0-203980 GCF_913056445.1 uncultured Halovibrio sp. | reverse complement strand
CGCTACACGGGTGTCATCCGTGGCCGCCAGGAGCGGGGGAAGCCATTCCTGCCAGAGATCTCCGTCACCTGTCTCCCAAAGGGTCAGCGCGACCGCTCTGGGGCAGGTCTCCTGTTGGATCGCCGCGTGCCAGTCCGTCCAGGGAGCCGGCGGAATGTAACCGCGCAGGCTCAGGGCGCGGGCGGCCCAGACCTGGGCGGTGAAGGGCTCCGGGAAATCCGTGGGGCAAGCCAGGTTACGGTAGTGGGCTGCCAGCCACCAGGCGATCTCCCCATGATCGTGCTCATGAATCAGGCTGGAGTGCACCCGCTCCAGCTCGCCCGGCCACAACCGGTCACGAGCTTCCAGCACACAGAGCAACCGCTCCGGTGCCTCGGCCAGAAGGCCAGCCATTTCGTAAACGGGAGTATCAGGGGACAGTAGTGCAGGCGAGTTGGCGCCCTCCCTCAGGAGGTGCCCCAGAAGCTGCCGATCATGCGCCTTCAGCTGATCAGTGGTGGCGCTGTCACTGGCAATCAGTGTGTCGCGAACTTCCAGGAAATGTTCGAGTTCGTCTTCCATAACGAGTCACTATCTACTTTACTCGACAGTCCACCATCCACTCCTCACGTGGTCTCCCCGGGCTCCAGGAACCGCATTAGATCCTTTTCGTCGATGGGGCCTGTTACAGTCTCCTTCAGAACAGAGTCCGGCGTTTTCCAGTAATCCCCGAGTGTCCGCCAAATGTTAGAAGCGCGCTGTTTGGCAGCCGAAAGATTATTGACGAATCGCTCTCGAAACTCTGGCGGAATATAACCCCACCACTTTTCTCCCATAACATCCATATCCTTGCTGATCCCATTGAATGAACCAGCTGCACTACGGATCGAGGAAAAATTATCCTTCTGGGCCTTCTGAATGCCTTCATCGATGGATTTCTGCATTCCTTTGAAGTTTTTCACAGCACGCTCTTCCCAGGTTTCAGGCCACTCAGAACGGTGCCATTGGTGCCAATTCTCGCCGGGCGGGTGCTTATAGAAATACTCGATGCCTTCCTCCATCGCCGCCAATGCGCGGTAATGATAGTCCCGGAATTCTTCCATGTACTCAATACTGGAGAACTTCCTTAGCAGCAGCTTTTTCTTGAGCTGTGGCTCCATTAATTAAGGCTCCGGCCAGTTGGTTAGCTTCGGTTTTTCCGGATCCGTATCACCCGGAGTGATGAAAAGCTGAGTTTTACCGCCTTTCAGATAAAATTCTTTTCCATTCGATTCTTCGTAAGGTTGTCCTGCCGTTGTGCCTTCCCATGCTTTCAGGCCTTCATCACCAACCACATGCTTCACATAATATCCGTTGTCATTCCAATCATCCTTCACCGCATAATCGCGACGCCACGCGGCTTTGCTGTCCGGTAATTCATAAGCCCAGAAACCGCCCGCGTTTCCTGCTCGTTCATCCACAATACGATAGATCTCAGTACCCGGCGGTAGCTCCACCGGCTTTACCTCAGTAAAGGTGTCATAGGTCGTTCTTCCCTCAAAAGTCAGATCTGGCCAACCCTCATCAACCAACACATCATGATTGGGTGGAGGCTCTTCCATACCGATACACTCTGCAGGCATTTTCCCCGCGTCGGCCCCCAAAGGTCTGCCATCAGACTGGATCGTATAGGGATCCTGTTCAGGGCCATCCGGGTGTTTTCGCCGATGAACGCGATTGCCAACCTTGGGTTCCGTGTATTTGGGATCAGGTTTGTAGGGGAGTTCCTCCTCCGCTTCCTCATGACCAGAGCTGCCAGCGCCAGGAGTAGGTTTTCTTGCTTGGTCGAGGTTCGGATCATATTCCAGATACACCTTCAGATCCCCGCTACCAACCTGGCGCGCAAGGTCGTCCAGTAGCTGGTGAAGGGTCGTCGGTTGATCCCATGGCCGCTGGAACACATCCAGCCACAGGTCCAGAAGCCGATAGTTGAAGGGGTCTTCCTGGCTTCGGGCGATGTCTTCAAGGGTCTGGCGGGCGTAGATCCGGCAGGCCATGACATCCGGGCGGCGGTAAGTGTCGTCCTCGTCCATGCGAAGCCCCAGGCTGAACGAGTAGATCCGCCCGAGGTCGGCCCTGAGCTGGTGGTCGCGTCTCAGCATCCTGACATCCTGTCCTGGTCCGTCCCTGGTCTCAGTTGAGACTGATGTTGGCGCCCTTGAGGCTGATCGTCGCCCCATCCAGGCTGATCTGTGTGCCCTCGATGGCGATGTTGCCGGAACTCTCGAGCGTGATACTGGCGGCACCGGTCTGCAGCGTTATGCTGGTGCCGGCATCAACGGTGATGGTCTTGCCGGCCTTGATGGTGTCGCTGCCGCTGGTTTCGCTGGTTCGGTCGCCGCCGATGGTGGCGTTCTGGTTATTCCCCACCTTGAGCTTATCGTCATTCCCGATCTCGGTCTGACGATTGTTGCCGATGGAGTCTGTTTCGTCGTTTTCGACGGTCAGCTCATGGTCCTTTTCCGCGTGGAGAACCAGTAGTTCCTTGCCTTTGTCGTCGTCAAAGCGGATCTCACTGTAGTTCGCCTCGCCGCCTTCCAGTGTGGAACGCGAGCGGATGCCCGAGGAGTTCAGCTGCTTGTCGGTCGAGTACGGCAGGGGGTTATCGTCGTTGTAAACGGAGCCGGTAACCAGGGGCTGATCCGGATCGCCGTTGATGAAATCGACCACAACTTCCTGGCCCTGGCGCGGCAGGAACTGCGCCCCGAAACCGGCACCGGCCCACCCCTGGGCCACGCGGATCCAGCAGGAGCTGTCCGGGTTGTTCTTTCCTTCCCGGTCCCAGTGGAACTGGACACGGACGCGACCGTATTCATCCACGTGCAGTTCCTCGCCCGGCCCAGTGGTCACCGTGGCGGTCTGAACGCCGGGAATGACGGGCTTGGGCTGACGCGCCGGCACGAACGGCTTGTCCGTGGTGATGCATTCAAAGGTATTGGTGTAATGGGAGGCTTCGCCTGAATCCCCGTCCTCACTGCTCACGGGAACACTGGCGGTGCACTCAAAGCGGGTTATGACAAAGCCGGTACCTGAGCTGACCCCGTCCTCATGCTCGCGGAAACTGAAGGTCAGGCCGGCTCCGAACGACAGGTAATCCGACGCCCCGTGGTAAACCTGCGCTTCCCGGTTCAGGCCCTTGAGATGGGTCGCCGCCAGGGGCTCACTGTCGTTGATGAGCAGCCGATCCTCACCGATGTAATGGAAGATCTCCTGCTCCCCGAACGCCTCGCCTGGAACGCTGGCCTTACCGTTGTCGGCAACGGTCTCGCCGGGCCGCGTGAAATCAAAGCCCTGTTCCACCATGGTATCCGGGCCGGCCCTGTAATCCTGGCGCCACTGGTAGATGCGGCTGTCACCGCTGTCCCCCGAACGGTAGACCACGCTGTCTTCCAGCGCCGGCTGGTAGGCGTTCACGTTGTCGCCGACCACCATTCGATGGCCGGATTCGGAATGTTCGAAAAAGAAGAAAAGGCCTTCATGGGCCAGCAACCGGGTTACGAATTCCCAGTCGGTTTCGTTGTACTGGACGCAGTAACGGTAGTTGCGGGGAGTCCCTTCAATGTTCCGGACCAGTTCAACTTCGTGTTCTCCCAGCACGGTTTCCGCAATGTCCAGCGCCGTTTCCTCCTGGAAGATACGGCAGTTACTGCGGTTGCGGGCACTCCAGGCACGCGGGACCACCAGGGCCTCGTAACGCTGGCCCTCACTGTTGTGCAGGGGTTTGCCGAGTTCCCCGATGCTCGCGATATGACCGTGGAAATACCGCTTTTCGCTCTCCGACTGGCCACTCAGTGCCAGGCTGATGCTGACCGCCTGCCCGACCTGGCCTTCCAGATCATTCAGCCGCTTGTTGGCAATGAACCGGACATGGATCTCGAAAAGGCGCGACAGGCTCTCACTGACCCGCAGGTGCTCAATCGCCAGTGCGTCCTTTCCCTGGGGCCCCTGGATCTTCAGGTGGTGATGCTGCTCTTCCGTTGCCATGACACTCCGCACCGTCCTGGTCTGTGGGAATCAAGAATGGGGAGGGCATGCCCTCCCCGGTTCCGTGTGGCAGCTGCCACCCTTAGAGCTGCTGGCCCTTCACACCGCTGTAGCCGTAAACCAGCGGCGCGGTTGCCGCGTTGGTGTCGTCAGTCGGTGTGACGGACATGGTCATCTCGGTGTAGCTGATGGTGATGGACTCGGTCGGGCGATCGCCTTCAGCGGAGACGCTGTAGTTGGAGATCATGGCGTCGGAGAGTTCGATCTTCATGATCTCTTCGATCTTGTCGCCCTGCTTGGTCAGGTAGAAGGTGGCAGGCTTGCCCTTACCGATGGTCGCTTCCTTGAAGAGATCCGGTGTGGCCTTGTCCTGCTTCTTGGTGATGGTGATGTCGCCCAGGCGTGTCGCCGAGGCTTCCCGATCCATGGCGGTACCCGTGGGCGCCGCAATATCCCGGTGGACGTTGAAGTCCAGGGTATCGACGGTGATCAGGTCCTTGTATTCCTCGGCGGTTGCTTCGCCTTTGAGGCCACCAAAATCCAGGTAGGTATTGGTCTGCATTGAATTGCTCCTTTTGCATTTTGCGTTACGTCCTGTAACCAGGACATGGCGGTTTGCTTCCCATCCTTACGGGAAGCAGTTATCCGGAGAGTTCCAACTCCCCGGAATCCGGCTCAGGCCTGAACGGGCGTATCCGTCCAGACTGAATTCCTTTTCGATGGATCTGCATCATCAACCGAGAGCTCGATGCTGAACGACCCGTTGTCGATGGACAGCGTCACGGTGCGGGGACTCTGTTCCCGGCCGAGACTTTCCAGAATCCGGGTCGACATCTCGGGCAGCACTTCCTGCTGCAGGATGCGCGGGATATTGCGTGCGCCGGACGTGCTCTCGGTGCAGCGATCCACAATGGCGTCGATGACGTCGTCGCTGTAACTCAATGGCGCCTCGTGATGACGCTGGATGCGGTCGGCGACACGGCCCAGCTGCAGGCGTGCGATCTCGGCCAGTTGTTCCCGGCCCAGCGGGGTGTAAGGCAGCACTGTCGTACGCCCGAGGAACGCTGGCTTGAAGGTGTTCAGAAGCTCATCCCAGATAGCATCCTTCAGGGCGTGGGGCCTGGGCGCCGTCATCTCATCCGCGTACAGGTCGTTGATCATTTCCGAGCCTGCATTGGAGGTCATCAGGATGACCGTGTTGCGGAAGTCCACGTCGCGGCCTTCCCCGTCCCGGAGCATGCCCTTGTCGAAGACCTGATAGAAGACGTCCTGGACGCCGGGGTGCGCCTTCTCCATTTCATCCAGGAGAATGACACTGTAAGGGCGGCGCCGGACCGCCTCGGTCAGGACACCACCCTCGCCATAGCCCACGTAGCCGGGTGGTGAACCCACCAGCTGGGAGACCTTGTGCTCCTCCTTGAACTCGGACATGTTGATCACGGTCATGTTGTCTTCGCTGCCGTAGACCTGCTCCGCCAGCGCCAGGGCGGTCTCGGTCTTGCCTACGCCGCTGGGGCCCACCAGCAGGAAGACGCCCAGCGGCTTGCGCTCATCCGCCAGGTCCGCCCGGGCGATGCGGATGGTCCGGGCAATGTCCTCGATGGCGTGATCCTGGCCCCGTACCCTTTCCCGCAGGTATTCGTCCAGGGAAAGCACACCGGCTATTTCGTCCGCCTGCAGGCGGCCCACGGGGATGCCCGTCCAGTCGGAAATAACCTCGGCGACAAGCGGTTCATCCACCTGCCAGTGCACCATCGGGGCGGCTCGTTCGTTGAGTTCCTGCCGGAGCCGGCTCAGTTCCGTGACCGGTTCATCATCGTCCTCCTCGGCAATACGCCGACCGAGTTCCCGGGCTTCATTGACCTGCTCACACTCGCGGTTCCAGGCCGACTCCAGATCTTCCAGCGTCTGCTCCAGGCGGTGGATCTCAGTGCCGAGCTCGTCCTGGCGTTGCCCATGCTCGACGCCGGCACGGGCCTCGGTGGCCAGCCGGTCCGCTTCCTCCCGGAGACCGCGATGCCGGGCGCGCGCCTGTTCCAGGGCCGTCGGCAGGCTGGCCTGGCTCATGGCGACCCGGGCGCAGGCGGTATCCAGCAGCGCTACCGCCTTGTCCGGCAGCTGGCGGCCGGGCAGGTAGCGGGTCGACAGCCGAACGGTGGCCCCCAGCGCCGCGTCCGTCACGGCGACGTCATGGTGGGCTTCGAGAGTTGGGGCCAGTCCCCGCAGGATCCGCGTCGCGGTCTCCTCGTCCGGTTCATCCACCGGCACCACCTGGAAGCGCCGGGTCAGGGCCGCGTCCTTCTCGAAGTACTTCTTGTACTCGGACCATGTGGTGGCCGCGATGGTGCGCAGTTCGCCCCGCGCCAGTGCCGGCTTCAGGAGATTGGCGGCGTCGTTCTGGCCGGCCTGGTTGCCGGCGCCGATCATATTGTGGGCCTCATCGATGAAGAGGATCACCGGCTCGGTGGCCGCCTTCACCTCATCAATCACGCCTTTCAGCCGGTTCTCGAATTCGCCCTTTACACCCGCTCCGGCCTGGAGCAGCGCGAGATCCAGCGTCAGAAGCCGTGCCCGCGCCAGTGCCTCCGGGACCTCGCCGTCGGCGATGCGCCGCGCCAGACCTTCAACCACGGCGGTCTTGCCCACGCCGGCCTCACCGGTGAGGATCGGGTTGTTCTGGCGCCGCCGGGTCAGGATGTCGATCATCTGGCGGATCTCGTCATCCCGCCCCAGGACCGGGTCAATCCCGCCGGCCCGCGCCTGCGCCGTCAGGTCCACGGTGTACTGGGCCAGGTGCTGCTCACGTCCGGAAGCCGGATGGGTCTGGTTCGCGGGGTTGGCTTCGAGGGTCTCCCGCAGCGTCGCCCATTCACCAAGAAGCGTCTGCGCGTCAAGGCCGTCCAGCTCCTTGGCGTAGCGGGTGGCAAGCGCCGCCATGGCCGGATCCTGGAGCAGACTGTAGAGCAGCGTGGCGCCACGGATGGCGGCTTCCCCGAACTCGATGGAGGTGTCCAGCCAGCACTGGCGCAGCAGGTCCACGAGCCGGGGCGAAAGACTCGGCGTTGCACCATTGCCGGTGCTGAACCCTTCCAGCGCCTGGTCCAGCTGGCCTTCCAGCCGGCCGCTATCCAGCCCGTAATGGTCGAGGATCCCGATAATGTCCGGGTCCCGTTGCGTAAGCAGGGCCCGCAGGAGGTGTTCCACCTCGACGCACTCGTGCGTACGCTGGTGACTCTGGCCCACCGCTGCCTCCATGGCCTGGCGGGTGGACGGGTTCATGCGCTCGACGAGCGCCTTGAGCGTCATTGATGACATGGCGGGTTACTCCTTCCCTGGCCTGAAACCGATCTCCAGGGGCTGCTCCGGATTCCGGAACGCCCCGATGAAACTGTTCTTTCCAATACGGGCGCGGCCATCCAGCCGCGCGCCGGTCACCATGGCCGAACGCGCCCGCACCCGGTAATGCAGGGCCGTCTGTCCGCCCACCAGCTTCCGGCTCAGCCTCTGCATTACCGGGCTGAGAGTGCCACCCGGCAGAAGCGAGCGGAGCTGGGCTTCCTCCTCCGCATGGAAGGTGATCCGCACCCCGTGATCGGCGATCCATACCCGTGTTCCGAGCATGGCCTCCCCGAGCCGGGCATGCTGGCCACGGGGGCGTGACGCATCGGGCAGACGGGTCTGGTCCACGTCGGCCACATCAGCCCACTCGCCCTGCAGCGGCGTGACCGCCACCGGCATACCGCACAGATCCTCGAGGCAGTGCCGGAGCATACTGGCGGACCGGGGGCCACGCGCCAGGGCAGCCCCATAGTGGACGTCCAGATCCGTCTCCGCGCCCGTCATTGCCCCGAGGACGGTGGTGAACGCATCCGCTTCGGTGTGTTCCTGCTGCACAGCCGGCTGGGTCTTCTCCCAGCTGCGGTAGAGCAGGGACAGCAACCGATGGTTGAACATGTCCAGAAAGTCCCGCAGCGCGGGCGAACGGGACCGGACCTGCGCCAGCACCATCTCGGTGTAGTGGGAAGGCAGCGCGCCCCGGGCGCCGGTCAGGCCGAGGCTGTCCACGGTTAGTTCGCCCCGGGTAACCCCCTCTTCCAATTGCTCCTCATGCGCCGCCACCAGGTCCGAGCCCACGAAGCCCATGTGCTGGCTGGTGCGGAAACGGACCAGTTCCTGGCTCGGCCAGCCGTCATGCCCGACACGCCGGTACGGGGAACGACGCTCCAGAATCTGGCGCTGAAGGCGCCATACCGTGCGGAAGAAGTCCTGTTCACCGGCTACTGCTTCCACACTCATAGCAGCGTCTGCTCCCCGGCCCGGGCGGGCCAGACGTGGTAATCCTGGTTCTGGCCACTGAGCCGGACCCGCAGCCGGGTGAAACTGTTCAGCTGGGCAAAGTGGGCGAAGAACCGGTCCAGAACCGCGGCGAACAGATAGATGCTGGTCCCTGCGTAGCTCGGACGCGAGAAGGTGATCACCACGTCACTGCCCCGGCAGACGCCCCGTTGCACGCCAGTTCCGACCCGTGCCACCGAAGGCTTGATGGCGACGTCCTCGATGCCGTCAATCAGGGCCCGGGTTTCCGGTGTCTTGCGGAAGTCGTGAAGCTGGAGCACCGTGCGCAACCGCTCCAGTGCATCCGGCCCGTCGAAATGCGCCAGTGTCAGGTGCTGAACGAACTGCCAGCGACCGGCATTGCCCAACTCGGGGCGAACCGTTTCGGTCGGCGCCACAATCGCCTCTGCCCGCTCCACCCGGGATTCATCCACGGCCCGGAACCGGGGCGACCCACCGCCGAATGGCAGGCTGGCGGGCAGGTTACGATTGCAGCACCGGGCCCTAACGGCGAGTGTCTCATCGCGCGGCAATGACTCCCGGCCCTGCTCCACACAACGATGATCCACCAGGCTCAGCCAGGCCTCAGTTCCCGGTTCATTGCGGCCACCGGCCCATTCCGCCTGTTCACGGTGAAGGTGCCAGTAGACGTTCATCGTGTTCTGCCACTTGGGGTGGCCGCGGCCGTAATAGGGAGCCAGCTCACGCGCCTTTCCGTCACGCAGCAGGTCCACGCGTTCCAGGTCCACCACTTCGCTCACATCACTGTCGCCGTAGCGGGGTGCGAGGCGGTGGCGGTATTCCCCCTCATCAGAGCGCACCGGCTCAAGCCGATCACTGAACAGGTTTACCACCGGTGTGCACCAGAGCCTCATGTGGTCCGCCACAAACCGCTTTTCCTGTTCCTCGTTCCCTTCGCCCAGATAGAAATACAGGTCCACTTCCCGGGTCTCCGGCCACTGGCCAGCGAGCCCGTCCAGCTGGACGAACAGGAACTTTTCCGGGAACAGGAAATACTCGGTCAGCAGCCGGTACCCAGTGAACCCGCGCTGCCCCCAGGGCACCAGTGCTTCATCGTCGTCAAAACCAACAGGGCGCAGGGCGTCGCCCGGAAAGAAACGGACCTGGCGCTGGTCATCCACCGGCACCATGGCGCAGCCCAGGCCGGTGCGGTGGATCAGGTCGTAGAGTTCATGGCTCTGGTGCGACTGACCGTGCAGGTAGAATCGGAGCCACTGGGGATCAAGGTCCTGGAACGACGTCCGCGCCTGAAGACGAAGCCGGATGATACTGCGGGCCCCCGCCACCCGGGGATGACGTGGTGCCTCGAAGGGGCTGTTCTCGAAGGCGCCCCCGACTACGTCAATCGGCCCCACGGCCTGTTCGCCACGGCCTTCGAAACGGCATTTCGGGTGTTCCCTTGAAACCGTTTCGAAGGCCACGTCCTGTTCCAGCGGCGCAATGGACTTAAGCGCCGGGGCCGGTGTCATCTGCAGGATGCTCATGGACGGGATCGGCGCCTGGTAATCCGGGTACAGTGTGCCCATGAGCACATCCGCCAGCTCCGTGAAGTGGCCGTCCAGACGCTGCCGGATCTGCGCTGAAAGAAAGGCCACACCTTCCAGGAGCCGGGAAACATGCGGATCCTCAACCGACTCCTCGCTCATCCGCAGATGCCCGGCGACACGCGGATAGGCCTCGGCGAACTCGGCGCCCTGGCGCCGGAGATAGGCCAGTTCCCGGTTGTAGTACTGAAGCAGCTCGTCACCCATCACGCGCACTCCCTGAGCGTTACCGAGAGGTTCACCGGTTCCAGTTCCGAATCAAACGCCACGGGCTGCGGTACGGGCTCGACCAGCAGGATGCCCTCGATGCGCAGCCGAAGGTAGCGGTCCATGGGGGTCTCCGTATCCCGCATCACCACGTCGACCCGGGCCAGGCGGGGCTCAAACCGCCGGATCGTCCGCCTGACCTCCTCGCAGAGCCACTGCCGACCGTCCTCGGTGCTGAGTTCCATGACCGTGAAATCCGGCAGGCCGTAGCCCAGCACCGACTGGTCGAGTTCCGACCCGGCCGCCTCGCGCGGCAGCCAGCTGCGCCGGGCGTTCAACAGCCACTCCAGGTCCCGGCGCACGGATTGCCGGATCCGGGCCAGGCTCGGCCGGACCGCGCCGTCCTCCAGCAAGCGGTCGAGCAGACTCAGCTGCAGCCCATTGCGGGCATCAGACGGCTTCATGATCGGCCCCGGCCCGGCTCTGGCGTTCCAGCTCCACCCGACCTTCCAGAGGCACCGCCTCATCGCCGACCAACAGCAGCTTGAGCCCAAGGCCCGTCACAATCCCGGGAGCAGGTTCCACCCAGTCCGTCTCGCGGCCCAGTTTCTGCGCATCCGTTTGGCTGTTTGCATAGGTCAGCGGCAGCAGTACCTCGCCCTGACGCCCACTGGTCAGGGCCACACGGGCCCGTCGCCATACCCATTCCAGCGGGGAGGCCGGTGCCTCGAAGCGGATGCTCTCCAGCTCATCCCACTGCCAGAGGTAGAAATGGCCGTCTGTCCCCAGTGCCTCGAGATAACCGTTGAGGGTGTCGTCACAGTCGCGTACCGGGCCCGCCTGGTCGCCGCATTGGAAATGGACCGTCGAACGGGCCTCCTCCAGCGCCCTGGCGGCCTCGCTGGCCGCGTCCATGCCACCACTGCGGAGTTCCGCGTGGAGCTTGAGAAGCGCTTCCAGGGATTCGCCGGGCGTGGCCACAACGTCATCCGCAAGTTGGCCCTCGCGCAACGCGAGGCGTGCCTGCTGGGCCCGGAGCAACTGGCGCAGGTTGGCCGCTCCGGCCAGCCAGTCCGGGTGGTGGCGCGCCAGGTGCTCCAGCACCTGGTCGGCCCGCTCCAGGTCATTGGCGATGCACAGCAGCTCCACGAGACAGGCACGCCAGTCACTCGCCGAGGGCGCCTCGCGCAGGTGGGCCTGAATGGCTTCGATGGCCGGCGTCAGTTCACCGGTGGACAGGTACTGCCTGATGGGTTCCATATCCCTGTTCCTGTTCGTCCGTGCATTTCCGGGCCGCACGCCCGGGCATCAGTTCTGTATCGGCGTCAGTTCCGTGATCAGACGCATACTGGTTACCAGCTGGTCCAGCTGAAAGTGCGGCTGCAGCCGGATCACCGAGTCATACCGCCCGGGCTGACCCGGCCGGGGCCGCACCTTGACGCTGGCGCTGCGCAACGGAAAGCGGGCGCGCATATCATCAGAGGCGCCTTCCGTCGCCATGGTGTAGCGATGCAGCCAGCGCTGGAGCTGGGTCTCGCACTCCTCCGGGGAGCGGTAGCCACCCACGCGATCCCGCCCCATCACCTTCAGGTAGTGGGCGAACCGGGAAACACAGAGCGTGTAGTGCAGCATGGCGGCCAGCCGTGCGCTCACCTGGGCCTCACCCTGGTCATACTGCGCCGGCTCCTGGATCGACGGCACCGAATGCAGCACCAGCATCTCCGTATTCACCATCGGCAGCAGCGGGATGAACCCCTGGTCCGCCAGGATCCGTTCCATCCGGTCGCTGATCAGCCATTCCACCGGGCTCCGGGTCGGAAAGACCCGCCCCGCGGAGGACAGCGTCTGGATCGCCGGCAGATTATCCACCGCCCCATGCGCTACACGTCCTTCCCGGTAACCCCGGATCTGGGCGAACCAGCCCGAATGACAGAACGCCCGGATTGCCACGGTGCCCACGGCGAAACAGGCCGGTCCCCACAGGTAGTCCCTGTCCGGCGCGTCGCCCTGTTCACGGAACCGGAATGCTTCGGGCCCTGGCCCCGCGTCCGCATAGGGGCGCCGCATCAGCATTCGGGGCATGGCCAGCCCGAGGAAACGGGCATCCTCGCTGCGTCGCAGTGAACGCCAGCGCGCCAGCTCGGGCTGGTCAAAGTGGCTTTCAAGATCCATGACGCTCGCCAGTTCGGCAAACCGGTCCACGCCGAAAAAGCTCGGATCCGCATCCAGGATCAGCGGCGCGAAGGCGGCGGCCGCGACCCGGGCCAGTTCACCCAGCGTCTCCAGGTTCGCCTGGCCTCCCTTAACCCGATGACTCACGCTGTAGGCACCGAGGAGAAGCCCGAAGGGTTCACCGCCCGGACTGCCGAACTCCTCGGAATAGAGACGGGCGAACAGCTGGGACTGGTCGAACTCAATCGCTCGGGCGAGATCCCGACTCAACTCGCCCCATTCCAGGTCCAGCATCCGGATCCGAACCAGTCCTTCGGTATCGTCATGGGCGGCCTGTTCGGTGAGAAGCTGAACGCCCCGCCAGTTTGCCTCCAGCGCCTGGAACCCCGGATGATGCAGGACAGCGTTAACCTGCTCGTTGAGGCGCGCGTCAAGCTCCTCCAGCGCGCCCACCAGCAGTGCCGTCACCTGATCCCGATCCCAGTGGGTTCCCGGCGCCAGTACCGCAAGGCGTTCCACCAGCTCCGCCACCGTGGTCACCTCGGCAAGCGCTGTTGCCGTCATACCGACGTTGAACTCTGCACTACCCATGACACATCCCTGTCACGACTGTGTTACGCGGCAGCCTCAGCCGGCTTCCGGAATCTTCGCGACCATCCGCAGCGAGGTGGACAGTTCCTCCAGCTGCAGCCAGGGCCGTAGCCAGGCAACCGCGTTGTAGGAACCGGGCCGCCCCGGAATCTCACGCACTTCCACTTTCGCATCCGCCAGCGGATACCGAGCGCGGATGTCCTGGCCACCGCCCTCGGAACCGTTCACGTAGTTGAGGATCCAGCGGTTAAGCCAGTTCTCCACGTCCTCCGCTTCCATGAAGGAACCAATCTTGTCCCGTGCCATGACCTTCAGGTAGTGCGCGAAGCGCGAGGTCGCCATCAGGTACGGCAGGCGCGCGGAGATGGCCGCGTTGGCAGTGGCATCCGGGTTATCGTAGACCTTCGGCTTCTGGCAGGTCTGGGCCCCGAAGAACACGGCGTAGTCTGTGTTCTTGTAATGGCACAGCGGCAGGAAGCCGAGCTTGCTCAGTTCCGCCTCACGCCGGTCGGTGATGCCGATCTCGGTGGGGCATTTCAGGTCCGGATCGCCGTCATCACTCTGGAAGACATGGGTCGGCAGCCCTTCCACCTTGCCGCCGCCCTCGGCACCCCGGATGGCGGTGCAGAAGCCGTATTTCGCGAACGCCTGGGTCAGGCGGGTGCCCATGACGTAGGCCGCATTCATCCAGCAGTAGTCATTATGATCCGCCGCCATGGACATGCCGGACTCCGCGTCCATGTCGAACTCTTCGAAATTGAACGCTTCCACCGGCTGTGTGGTGGAGCCGTAGGGCAGGCGCGCCAGAACCCGCGGCATGGTCAGTGTCACAAACCGGGAATCGTCGCTCTCCCGGAAAGAACGCCACTTGGTGTACTCCACGGATTCGAACACTTTTTCGAGATCGCGGGGCTTGGTCAGCTCGGTCCAGTCATCAAACCCGAACAGACCCGGCCCGGAGGAGGCGATGAACGGGCAGAACCCGGAGGCCGCCACATTGGACATCAGGCTCAGGGTTTCCATGTCCGTGGGGTGGTTGCTGAACTCGTAGTCGCCGATCAGCGCGCCGTAGGGTTCGCCGCCGGGCGTGCCGAACTCGGATTCGTAGATCTTCTTGAAAGTCTGGCTCTGGTCGAACTCAACCGCCTTCGACAGATCCTTGTGCAGCTCCTTCTTGCTCACATTGAGCACCCGGATCTTGAGGCTGGAACTGGTTTCCGAGTTCATCACCAGGTGCTGGAGCCCGCGCCAGGAGCCTTCCAGTTTCTGGAATTCCTCGTTGTGCATGACCTCGGAGAGCTGGCTCGAGATCGCCTCGTCGATGGCGGCAATAGCCTGGTTGAAGGTGACGTTCAGGTTCTTGTTCCAGGTCACCGTGCCCTTCATGGCCTCATCGGTGAGCGTGCGGATCAGCTCCCGCGCACGGTCGCTTTCCGTCTGCTTGGTGGCCCCGATGGCCTGGTCCAGGAGACTCAGGCTTTCGCCTTCCCCGGCGACCGCTTCCTGGGTCTGTTCTTCAGCACTCATTCCGAATCCTCCCCTTCCCTGGTTCCCAGTTCGCTGTTCAGGCTGTTCAGGTCCTCGGAGTTGCTGAGAACCCGCTCCAGCAGTTCCTCGAGTTCCTCCGAACGATCCACCTTGGTCATCAGGTCGCGCAGCTTGTTGCGGGTTTCCATGAGCTCACGCAGCGGTTCGACCTGGTTGACGATGGCCTCGGGCTCGAAGTCTTCCATCCGGTTGAATTCGAGTTCCACCGCCATCTGCGAGTCATCATCAGAGAGCTTGTTGTCCACCTTCATCGCGAGTTTCGGGCTCATACGACGCATGACGTCGTCGAAGTTGTCCCGGTCAATCTGGATGAAGCGGCGGTCCTTGAGCGGCTTCAGATCGGTGTTGTTGTTACCCGAGAAGTCCCCCATGACGCCGACCACGAAGGGCAGCTCTTTCTTGACCATGGCGCCTTCAGTTTCGACGTCGTACGTGATGTGGACCCGCGGTTTGCGGACTCGTGAAAGTTTGTCGTGGACGCTTTCCATGTCGGTATCTCCTTGTCGTCCTTCTGGAATGTCAGCCCGACCTAGTCAGGCCCAATACGGCGTTCAGCCCTCCGCGTCCTGCAACGGTACCCCGGTCATCCTGGCGAAGCCGTCTCGGACGTTCTTGTCCTCTATCAACTCCTGCATCAGTTCCGGCAACGGCAGCTCGCTCCAGCGCACGGCCTGATCAATGGCGTAGGAAACAGGGGAATGGGGCTCAGTCTGGCGGAAGAAAGCGGCGAGTTCCCGCAACTGCTCCAACGCCCGCGCGCGACTGTCGATGGCAACCCGCACGGGGTCCTGTACCGATGTGGCGTGATCACGCCCGGCCTCCGCGTCCGGCATCGGCGCACCGTCATCACCCGTTTCAGAAGCCGCGACAGCCCACGCGCGCTCGAGACGCTCCCCGGCATAATGGGTAAAGATGCTCCGGCAGCGTTCCAGCGCGGAACGGATGTGGCTGGTGGGCTGCGGCTCACCTTCCATAACCCGGTCCATGGCCTCGCTCAGGGCAGTAAAGGCGGAGCATGCCCGCTCAATGGCGTCGGACAGCGCCTGCAGATCGCTCAGGGGCGTCTCCCGAACGGCCCTCGCCACATCCTCCTCCGAGGGCACGCCCGATGCGATCCGTTGCTGAGCTTTCTGTTCATCCAGGCGCGTCATCTCGGCCGCCTGCTCCAGCTGCCAGGCGGCGATCCACCCGGAGTCCGGATGTGCCAGCACCGGGGCCTCCAGAATCGGCTGTATCAGGGTGCCTTCAGCATCCCCGCCGTTGAGCCCAACCAGCGGTGCCATCCGTGTGGTCATGCCCTCTTCATCGGGCAGGGGGTGCAGCTGATCCCAGTGCTGTTCCAGCATGCGACGGGCGAGATCAAACCCGTGGGCCAGGCCCTCAAAGCCATGCTCCCGGCAAAGGGCCTCAACGTACCAGGCGACCAGCTCCAGGTCCTTGCTGCGCTCAGCCAGGAGCGCCGGAATACGCTCCGCCAGTTCCCGCCACTGGGTGGGGTCGCCCGTCTCGCCATCGATCTGGCGTTGACGTTCAAGAGCGCGGGCCTGACTGCGCAGGTCTTTCAGATGGAAATAGGGGGCGTCCGGGGCATCATCCTCACGGGTGTCATCACCGCAGGGCTGGGCCTCGGAAATCGGTTTCAGGAGTGCTTCGAAGTCGAAGAGAGGTGTTGCTGTGTCGTCCATAACCTGCACACACATTATCCCTGTGTCGTCTTTTGCGGCACCCGCACCGGAATTGTTGCATCCGGATCCCGCTCTTCCCTGATTGCGCGTGAATGGTAACCGCTCATTTCGGCTTTGACCAGAAGGCAGGTAATATTATCGCTGCATTTGTTAACCAGTGCCGAATACAGGATGGCATCGCTCGCATCCTGCAGACTGCTGTTGGCCAGAAAACCATGAAGCTCCTGGTCTTCAAACTCGTCACTGACCCCGTCGCTGCAAAGCATGAACAGATCCCCGGGGCGTGCCTGCCCCTCGGCCCGCTCCAGCTCGACACGCGGTTCAACACCGAGGGCCCGTGTCACCACGTGCGCCATGGGATGACCGCGGGCATTATCGGGGCTGAGCATACCCGCCCGGATCAGGTCATTGACCTGGCTGTGGTCCCTGGAGAGCTGCTCCAGATGCTGTGACCGCAGACGGTAACAGCGGCTGTCCCCAGCCCAGAGCACACGATACTGGCCATCGCGGATCTGCAGAGCGACCAGTGTGGCACCGAGTGTCCCGCCACCGAGCGCCTGGGCACCATAGTCGCGCACCGCCTCATTGGCGGCCTGAAGGGATTGTTCCAGGCGCTCAATGTCATAGGCGGCTGCTCCGTGGTACGCCAGATCGCGGCCGACGGTATCGCAGATGATGCGACTGGCCACATCCCCCGCACTGTGACCGCCCATCCCGTCCACGACCAGCCAGAGTCCGGCTTCGGGCCAGGCCCGCCAGGCGTCTTCGTTGTGTTCCCGGGTTCCTCCCTGGTGGGTGAACCCAACCGAGCTCAGTTCCATCACCTACTCCGCCACCACACCCTGTCGCCAGCCATGGTCACGCCACTGGCCGGCGATCATGGCCGCGAACTGACCCACCTGTGGCAGGCCCTCGGTCAGGAGCATGGCCGGCTCCACGAACGCGGAACCCTGGCTCCACCAGAGCATGGGGTTGCGTCCGGCTTCGAGCATGGCCGCGAGCCAGTCCGCCTCCCCGCATTCCGCCGTCATCATCAGATTGCCCTCGCCTTCCGGCCACCGGAGCCGCCTCACGCTCGGCTCCGGGGCACTGATGCCTGCGAGCACCCGGGCCCATTCCGTCTCAGCCCAGTTATCCTCGAGCACCGCCAGCACCGATTCCTCCATTGCACTGAACCATTCAGGCTGACGCCAGGCGTCGATAAGCGCTCCCTCGTGGACACCAGCCACAAGAAACGGAAAGTGGCGCCCGACCCTGTCCACCGAGGGGATCAGGGTTCCGATCATGCCGGTTTCCGCCACCGCCCCTGGAGCGGCGGCGAAGTGCCATATCGGGCAGGTGAGGTAGGCGTCCAGCCACCGCTCACCCAACTGTTCACGGCTGACCGCGAGTGCCGCCTGACACCATTCGAACCAGCGCTCGCGAAGCTCACCAGGCAAGCCCTGTATGATGAAGTCCCCGCGGCTGGGCACCTTGCCCATGTAACCCCATTCCATGATCGGTCTCCTAGAGCGTGGATGGCAGCCAGAACGGCTTGAACAGGCTTCGACTGAACGGATGGCGGACCGAGTCGGCGGTCAGCTCCAACTGGGCGTGGTAGCCCTCCATCTCGATGGTCACATCACGGCTCCGGCCATTGCCGTTCAGGGCACCGGCAGACTGGAGCAGACGGAACACGGACCAGTCCCCCTGATAACGCCTGCGCAGCGGGTCGACTGTGTCATCAGCGGGTTTCAGGGACAGGCCAGCCACGCTGCCATCCGCCTGCAGCGGCCACCGGAAATCCTGGCTGCGTTCCGGACCGTGCCGATAGACGAGGGACTGCTCTCCCAACCCCACGTCCAAGCGGGTAACCTCCGCATCCAACTGGGTAGGACGCAGACTGAACCCGACCTTGAGGCCGCCGCCATCGGGATCAAAGAAGGCGCTGCGAATGCGTTCGGCGTGCTCCAGAAGTCTGAGGGTGCGCGGCTGGATCTCGAGCTCGCCGGTCACCTCCCAGGGAGAACCCGAGCGATCAATCCGGCCGGCCAGGTGCTCTTCGACAAAGGCGTCCAGAGTCCCGCCGTAATCGAAGAAACGGATGAAGTCCTGAAGCGCGATCGACTCCGAGGCATCCAGATCAATGGGATACTGAGCGGAAATGGCCTCGCGGTATTCCTGATAGACCTCCGTCTGCCACAGCTCATTGAGATCCCGGGTCCGGGAGGCCCGATCAAGCCGCCGACCGTCCTGGAGGAACCCGCGGAACAGGGCGGCCAGAACATCCGACTCGGTTCCGTCCACGGTTTCATGGAGCGCGGATACCGCCTTGCGGAAATCAGCCCTGGCTGGTCCCGCATCCCCCTGCCCGAGATAGTCCGCAATAGTATCGGCGCTGTCGCGCAACGACTGGTAGGCATCCGAAGACACCTTGTGCAGGTCGCTGAAAGCATTGTCCACGGGCGTGGAAGGGGCTTCACCGTCATCACCGGCCTCCGGCATCAGACTGCTCAGACGCGGACCCCGGTTGCTGGCCCGGTCCGCCATGCGACCGGCCTGCTCAGAGGCGGCATCTGCCAGTTCACCCCCTTTCCCCTTGAGAACGGGTGCAAGCCGGGTATTGTGGGCCACCGCCTTCATCAGCCGCTCGACGGGCGCCTCCGGTCCCGCGAGGTCCGATGCGATGCGGGCACCCGCCGCTTTGTCCTCAAACGAGCGGATCCTCAGATCCATCAGAAGGTCCCGCCAGCGGTACACGTAGTCCCTGAAATAACGATCCCGAACGCCCTGTTTCAGGGCGGCCTCGTCGAGGTTGCGGAAGGGCGCGCTGTCCTCGCCATAAACCCAGGATTCCGCCAGCAGGCGCTCCGCGACCCGCTCCAGTTCAGGCCGGAAGAGCCCCTCAAACCCATTGCGGGTATAGAGCGCCGGAATGGCTTCATCCAGTGGCTTGCCCGAACGGCGCTCAAATACCCGATCCACGACCGACCCCAGAACCAGCGGTAACCGGAAATCCGGGAAACTTGATGCACGGGCACTCAGCCGTATCCGCTCATAGGCCCGTTCATCCACAGGCAGGCGGGCCAGTTGTTCCCTGGCTTTTTGCACCCGCCCAGCATCCAACGGCAGCCTGTGGCCCAGAGCGAGATAACGTTCCAGGTGTTCCTGAAGACGGGAACGGGTGCCCTCATTGATCCGGCCTGAAAGCTTCCGGTTCAGCCGGGTTTTAAACCATTCACGTATCTGTTCCGGATCGAGATGCTTGTGACGATTCAGCATCAGGTAGGTCTTGAGGGTCTCGTACAGATACTCGGTATTGTTCGAATGGTTCGCAAGCGCCTTTTCCAGAGCGTCCTTGAGATGAGCACTGAAATGATGCTGCAGCAACCGGCCATAGGCCCCCTCCCCCAGCTGACTGAGCCTCTCACCCTGATCAAGCCCGACATACCGGGGACCACCTTCGGGGAAGTCACTGCCGGCCACACCGGGCAGGGAGGCAGCCTGTGAGAGCAGCTGTTCCAGGCGAACCCAGTCCTCCGACCCCTCCTGGCTGGCTTTGGCCACCTCGTCCAGCCCGTGCTCATAGGTGGCGATCAGCTCCTTGTTCCACTGGTAACTGAACGCCCAGGCCACGCCGGTACCCGACAGCACCAGGGCCAGTCCCGCGATAACACCCCGCTGGAGCCAGCGCAGGCGCCAGCGAAGCTGACCGTCCGGGCGAACCAGGCCATGCTCGGAGAACACGATGCTGTCGAACAGACGACGGAGGAAAAAGCCCTGCTGCGAGGCGGTTACCGGCTCCGGTTCCACGCGGGATGGTGTGAGCCCGAACTCATCATCAACCAGCTGCGACACCCGGTCATACCCCTGCCCAGCCTGTTCCGCGGAGACCAGGTAGACCCCGCGCAGCAGTGCGGTGTCCTCATAGGCGGAAGGGCAGAAAACCTCGTTGATCAACGTCCACACTGGGGCACGCAGAAGCGCGACCTGTTTGGGGAAGTGATAGAGACGACGGGTCGCCTCAGTGGTGCGCTCCTGCTGGACCCGGTGGAGGGCGAAATGGCTCAGGCGCTCTATCAGCCCATCAAATGCCTCTTCGAACCGGGTAGCCAGAGCATCACTGTCGGTAACCGGGTCCAGCTCGAAGGTCATGCCCAGAACCTCTTCGCGCTCGGACTCCGTCAGCATGCCGAAGGTTTCCGTGAAACCCTCGAGCAGGTCCGTCTTGGTCAGGACCATATAGACCGGAAAGACCACACCCAGACGGTTCTTGAGTTCCTGGACCCGCTGCTTAAGCGCGCGGGCGTGGAGCGCCCGCTCGGTGGGCGTCTGTTCCAGAAGGTCGGCCACGCTGACCGAGAGAATGACCCCGTTGATCGGCTGGCGGGGGCGGTAGCGGCGAAGCAGCCCCAGAAACGACTCCCAGCCTCTGGCGTCCCGCCGGTCCGCGCTTTCCTGGGCGGTGTAACGCCCGGCGGTATCAATCACAACGGCGCGGTTCGTGAACCACCAGTCACAGTTTCGCGTGCCTCCGACACCCCGGACTGATTCCACGCCCATACGGTCCCGCAACGGGAAATCCAGCCCGGAATTGAGCAGGGCAGTGGATTTGCCGGAGCCAGGCACACCGATCAGGATGTACCAGGGCAGGTCGTACACCGAACGGAAACGCCCGGGGCGCCACCGCCGCACCAGTGCCAGGGCCTCCCGCAGCCGCTCGCGCTGCTCACCGACTTCTTCCTGCAGCTGGTCGTCGCCTTCATTGTCAGCGATCATCTCGCTGACCACCTTTTCGTTGTCCGCCCGCTGCCGGCGTGCGCGCCAGAGTGCAACCCCGAGCGCAGCAACCACCAGGGCCAACAGAAACACCAGCCGCGCAGCGACTGACGCCAACGGCGTCCAGCCCGCAATGGCCACCAGCGGCCCACCGAACCAGACCAGCAGAACAAGCGCCACCACCGCCAGGCCGATCAGAAAGCCCCGCAACGTGATCCACTTGCCGATAGAACGCATCCATGCCATCAAGCGCATACTTACCTACCTTGGTGTCAGGGTGATCACCACCCGTCGATTCCCTGCCCGGTCCTCGGGCGAATCATTACTGAACCTGGGTTCCGCCGCGCCCCGACCTTCGGGCCATAGCCGCCCCTCCAGCGACGCCCGCTCGCCCATAAAGTCCGAGACAGCCGTGGCGCGGGCCAGCGACAGGTGCCAGTTGGACGGGTACTGATCGCTGTTGATCGGGACATCGTCGGTATGACCCGTGACCTGGATCAGGCTTTCCGTACCCTCCAGGGTGCGGGCAATCTTGCCCAGCAACGGCTTACTGGATTCGCGGATGGCGGCGGAACCGGGCGCAAACAGCCCTTCATTGCCAAGAATCAGGCTGGCACTGTTGCCCTCTGACTCCAGCTGAACAAGGCCCCGTTCCATCTCGGTCCCCAACACCTGCCGCAGATACTCAGTATCCGGCCCCTTTCCCTGGGACTCACCGGGCGCCGGTGCCTCGGGAACGCCGATACCGGCAAGCTGCTCCACAACCGGTTGCGCGTGCTGCCCCAGGACATGGCTCAGCCCCAGATAGGTGATCAGCAGCACACCACCGGCAATGGCTCCCAGTGACCAGAGCGGTACCCGGTGAACCGGATTGGTCCCGGTAAAAACGCGTTTCTCCCATTCGGTGTCAAACGGCTGACCCTGGGCCTCATTCTCACGGGTGATTTCCCGGTACAGACCATTGCGCAGGACTTCCAGCTGTTCCGAACCACGCTCCTCCACCCGGAACCGACCCCGGAACCCCAGTGCCAGGCACAGGTACTGGAGGCGCAGCAGTGGCCGGTTGCCCTCGCGCCTCGCCCGGTCCACACGCTCGAAGAAATGCGTCCCTGCCCAGGTCTGGGAATGGAACTCCGAGAGCAGCGAACTGGCCGCCCAGTCGCTGGCCTGCCCCCAGTCACTGTGCAGCACCAGCTCATCGATCAGCGCACACAGGCAGTAGGACGCGGTATCCACCGTGTCCGACGTGACATCATGGCCGGCAAGCGCCTGCTGGTACTCGGCAACCAGCCCCGTGCACTGGCGTTTGAGTGCGGCCACATCCGCCACACCGGAGGCCCGCCCCAGCCGGTCAGCCAGCGACAGAAGGCGGGAAGCTTCATCGCAGACGGGATCCAGCCGGGTTGAAGGCAGGCGCAGGTCGGAGGATTCCGGCGCGGGCCTGGGAGCCGCCACCCGGGTTCCGTCCCCGTCACCGCCCGGCTGGGGTTGGCTCCTTGCCCCGGGGCGGGGTTTTACAACGGTCTGATCCGTCATGACCCTGTTTCCTCAATCCGTGACTAGCGGCGTATGGCCCAGAGTTCCAGTTCCAGGCCCGGATAATTACCGGAGACGTGCACCGCCAGGCCACCACTGTGCTGCAGCTGGCGCCAGCGCTCACCGCCACTCTCCAGCATGAAATAGTGATAGCCCGCGTGGTACGGGATCTGGCGTGGCGCCACCGGCAGAGCACTGACGGGAATACCGGGGAGATGGCTGTTCACCAGTTCGCGGATATGCTCCACGGGCCCGAGCTTGATCTGGGCAGGCAGACGCCGCCGCACTTCCTCCGTGCTGAGGTCCGTGCGAACCGCCAATACCAACTGGGCGCTTTCCAGAAGCGACTTGTCGTTCAGCGGCGCGACCCGGATGCCGTAATCCGCCTCCTCGAGCTTGAGCGCCACCGCGGTCTCTTCCAGCACGGTGCTCAGGGACTGGCTGAGCACCGCCCCCAGATCACCAAAGGTCTCAGTGAGGGATTC
Source organism: uncultured Halovibrio sp. (assembly GCF_913056445.1). Lineage (NCBI taxonomy): Bacteria > Pseudomonadati > Pseudomonadota > Gammaproteobacteria > Oceanospirillales > Halomonadaceae > Halovibrio > uncultured Halovibrio sp. The sequence continues at coordinate 181,096 of NZ_CAJXMA010000001.1, read as the reverse complement.
ATGATGGTAGCGCGGCAGTTCCGGGGGCCGTTTTTCGTTGCGGGTGAAGGTCGAGAGCTCTCCCGCCAGGGTAACCAGCGTGCGGTAGAGTTCCTCCGGATGAACACCGGGGCTTTCGGCACAGTGCTCCAGTGCGGGCTGCCAGCGGTTCAGGGTCTGCAGCATCATGATGTCGAAAAGGGTCTTTGACTGCTGGTTACCCTTCTGCATGCGACCAGCCAGCGCATCGCCTCGCTGGCGGATCATGGCGAGGGTTTCATTGAGCAGCGAAGTGAGCGCTGGTATGCGACCAACGTCCAGACAGGGCGGAATGAAGTGGCGGTCCAGGCGAACCTCTTTCTCGTTGGCCACTTCAATGATCCGGGCCACGGGAATCGCCACATAGCCTGCCATGTCTTCACGCCCCAGCCGCAGGCACGGGTTGAGGCGGGCGAGCCCCACCGTTTCCGGCTCATGCTCGGCAAGCGCCTCATCGGTGAGGGCGGCATCCCTGATTACAAAGCGGGCGACCGCCCCCTCGCCCTCTCCGGCGATGTTGGTGCCACTCTGGCGCTCGCTCGGCAGCGCCAGGTAAACCACCTCATCGCGGGCGTCCGCGGGCACCTCAAGGACCAGCCCGGCGTTGTCATCCAGACTGAAGGGCATCCCGTCCGGGAACACCCCGCTGGCGCTGACCACACCCAGCTGCCCCAGGTTCAGTTGCTGCTCATCCAGGCTCAGTTCGCTCACACCGTACCCATACGGCGCCATGTGAAAGTGGCGGAGCCGGGCCGCGTGGTAGAGAAAGCGATCCTGCTGCTGGAAGTGCTGGGGCCGGAGGAGCATGCCCTCCGACCAGGCCACTCTGGCCATTGCATCCGTCATGGTTACTCCGTTCAGTCGTCCCTGTCCCTGATCTCGACTCCGTCCACCCGGAGATCAATCCCGGGTACGAAGAAGATCCCGTCCGTTGGCCGGGTCACGCGCCAGCGGGCATCGTCAATATTGCGAAAAGCGGCGGTTACGCCCAGATATCGGGTTCCCTCCTGCAGCGCCCTCTCGGTTTGCCAGCTCCCACCCGGGCGCAGCATGGTTTCCTCCATCCCCACCAGGTCCTCGCCAAGAGCAGCCTCCGGATCGTCATGCAGAGCATCAAACCCTGCATCCTGGAAGGCGTCCCGGCTCCTGAGCTCATAGACACGAAGCAGCACTGGGGAGGGCCGCTCTCCGGAATCCGGATTGACCGACTCCCCGGCTGTCACACGCACATCCGCCACTGGATGGAAAAAGGCGCATCCACCCAGCATCAGAACCATCGCCAGAATCAAGCCTGAACGCATTATCGATTCCCTTCCGCTTCCTGTTCCCGAATAGCGGCCTCGTAGGCCTCGGCAAACACCGGGCTACGCATCATGCGCTCGGTGTCACCCCATTCCTCGCGTTGCCAGTCACGCCTGGCCATCAGCTCCCCATAGGCCCGGGCACGGCTTACCAGGTCCCATTTCGGCGGGCGTGTCGCGGCGGGCTCCTCGGTCCCGTCCGCCAGCAGTTCCCCGACCACGGCCTCGACGCCCCTGAGCATGGCCCGGTCATGCCCCCGTATGTCGGAGAACGCATCCTCAACCGCGCGCTGTGACGGCATGAAGGCTGCACTGCGACGCACAAGCAACGCCTCAACAGCATCCTCGGGGCTTGCGGAGAACTTCAGGGGATTGTTTTCGCGGCGCTCGAAGAGGGTCTGCTCGACGCGCAGGGACTGTTTCTCACGGGCACGCTGACGCAGCAGCGTCATCAGTTGATCCAGCAGAAGCCGGGTCAGTCCACCCAGCTCCCGCTGAACTTCGTCGGAAAGCGTCTGTCCCGCCATGGATTCCATTCCCAGCGCCTCGAGGAAAGGGCGGAGGTCACCCTGGGGCTCATCGCTTTCGCGGCCGTCGCTCTGCGGGGCAGTGGCACCGTCCTGCCACTGCCAGTCCGAGGGGATTGAAACATCGGGCAGCGTGACATGACTGTCCATGGGGTCTGAGGCGTCTTCGAGATCCGCCATCGGGTTGGAAATGGAGGCGCTGTCCGGAGCCGGTGTCGGTACCGATTCCGGCACGGGGCTTGCCACCGCTGCTGGTTCCGGGGCTACAGCCGGGCGTTCAACCGCCACGCTGATCTCATAATCCCCGAGGGTCATGCAGTCCCCGTCACTCAGGGCGGTCTCCCCGTCCTGACCCAGCGGACTTTCCGAATGATTGAGGAACAGACCGTTGGTGGAGCAGTCGCGCAGGTGAAAGGCTCCGTCACGGAAGACAATTTCCCCGTGAACGGACGACACGACGCGTTCAGGATCCGGCAGGTGCCAGTCGCAGTCTTCGGAACGCCCGAAGGTGTACCGTCGCTCAGCGCCAAAGCGGCACTGGCTGGTAACGGTCGGCGAGAGTCGCTGGTAGCTCGTTATGGCAAGTGCCAATTCCATTGGCCCCTCCTGTCCCTGGACCCGGTTCCCCGGGGTCATCCTGATGTTCTTCCCTGCGTCCGCCCCTGATCGTCTGCTGCCGTTCAGCATTCAGGCACGATTACGATGCGAACAGCGCGAATGCTATTGAGTCCCCATAAGGCTGTCAATGCCCTGCATCACACCTTAATACTTCCGCATTGACCGCGTAAGTCGCCCTTGGCTAGACTCCTCCGCGCTACTGCAAGGAAAGGGATTCCGGCATGGACGCAACACGGATTCAGCCCCACACGGACAAAATCGGGGCGGACAACCATACCCTCACAGGCACTCCCGAGCGCCACCCGCGGCTGAACCAGCGCCTCAAGGACCGCTACCGGATCGAGGCACTGATCGCCTCGGGCGGCATGAGTGATGTTTACCGGGCCGTGGACGAAAACCTTGAACGGGCCGGTTCCAATGACTGCCAGGTGGCGGTCAAGATCCTTCGCCAGGCCCTGACACACGACCCCGACGCCGTATCGATGCTGGCCCGGGAAGCCGCCCGCTCCATGCGTCTGGCCCACCCCAACATCATCCGGGTCAAGGACCTCGAGCAGGACGGCGAGACCTGGTTCATCGTGATGGAACTTCTGGAAGGAGAACCACTTTCCCGCCTCATCCAGCGCCACCGGCCGAGAGGGCTGCCCTGGAAAGGCTGTCGCTGGATCATCCGCCAGGTTCAGGATGCGCTCCGCTACTCCCATGACCAGGGCATTGTCCATGCCGACCTCAAACCCTCCAACGTCTTCCTGACGCGGGACGGTCAGGTGAAGCTGCTGGATTTCGGGGTGGCCCGCGCCCTCAAGCCCCAGCGCCAGATGGAGGATTACCTCGCGCCACGCCAGCAGGACGAGACCCGGATGTTCGGCTACACCCCGGCCTACGCCTCGCCCTCCCTGATGGCCGGCAACGAGCCCACGGCCCGGGATGACCTGTACGCGCTGGCCTGCATCACCTACGAACTGGTTAGCACCCGCCACCCGTTTGACCGGCGGGAACTGACCGACGCCGAAAGGGCCGATTACCCCCTTAAGCGCCCCAGACACCTCCCCAGGCGCGTCTGGCGCGTTATCCGGCCCCTGCTGCGCCAGAGCAACCCGGACTCAAGCATGGCCACCTGGGCACGCGCGGTCAGCCCCCCGCGCTGGCGGGTCCCCGTGGCCGCGGCCACCGGCGGACTTCTGGCCAGCCTGACCCTGGCCGGCGCCCAGGCCGGCCTGGGCATGGGCGCCGACAAGAATCTGTCCTTCGAGGACCGTCTCGAGGACCTGGGGTTGCTGTCTGACGAAACCGGGGCCCGCCAGGTCCTGACCACCCTTCCCGCGCTTCCGGAACTGGCACGCCATGCCGTGCTGAGGCAACGCGAACCCATGCTGAGCCACTACTACACCCGGGCCATCGAGCAGGGGACCCAAGCCCTTCAGGAGGGCGAACTTGAACGGATTCCGGAAACGCTCGACACGGTTGCAAAAGCCGAACAGCATTACCCGAATCACGCCACCATCACCGAGTACCGCGAGCAGTTCCTGCAGCGTCGCGCCTCACTGGTGAACGCCCTGCAGGACCAGTGGCGCCAACAACTGGCCCGGGGTGACTTCATGGCAGGGGACACGCTCCAATCCCTGACAGACCTTCATGACCGCCTTGCCCTGCTGGCAGCGGAAATCCCGGAACCGGGTCCGGACATCAGGGGGAACTATCGAGCCGCGCTTGAGCGGACCATGGCGCAACACGACACGTCCGGGCTCGCGAACCTGGTGGCGATGGGCGACAGGGTATTCCGGAAGGATCAGAATCTTGCGGCCCTCCTGGCCTGGGCCCGTGTGCAGGCTGGTCTATTGCCGGGCAAGACGGCCCCGGAGGCTGCCACGCGGGCGCCGGAACAGCAATTGAAGAGGCTGGAAGAAGCGATTGCTGAGGCCGGGAGCGTCGCGGAACTGGATGCTGTCTTCAAGCAAGTACAGGCCCTGTCCGGTGATACAGAGAACACAGCCGGATTGCGTGAATTGCGCCAGAGCCTAGCGAACCGCTACATGCAGCAGGCACGGGAAAGACTGGATGAGCGGCGGCTGGAATCAGCCGGCCCCCTTCTGGAGCGGGCGACCAACCTGGCGCGGCAGGCCCAGGCATCGCCCTGAATCCCGCGCCTCAGCCGTGTTTCTGCTTCATACTTTCCAGCAGATCCACGTACTGCTGCATGGCATCCTCGGAGCCGGTGCCCTTGAGCTTTTCCCAGGCGCTGTACTTGGCCCGGCCCACCTGATCCAGCATGCCGGGCTTCTTGCCCTTCACATCGCCTTCGGTGGCCTGCTTGTACAGTGCATAGAACTGGAGCTTGAGGTCATTGGAGGGTTTGAAGTCCCCCTCCGCGGTCTGGACGTAGTTGACGGCTTCGTCGAACTGCTGTTTCAGGTCACTCATGCGCTACCTCTTTGTTATCGGTCGTTTTCCCGGAAATTACCAGAAAAACCCATGAATGACACTGGCCGTTACTCCCGCACCTGTGTGCTGGTGGTGGAACCGGGATCGTAGGTACGGTTCTGGAATCCGGGGTACTGGACCTGCGGCGGCGTTGCGGGTCTGTCCATGATGGGCCCGATCAACTGCTCCCACTGGCGTTCCAGCTGGCTCCGCTCCAGATTCAGGGCCCGGCGCAGATCATCACTCAGGTACACAGGCTCCACCAGGACCTCCGTATCCGGGCCTACCAGGCCAGCGGAGGGCGGCCCCAAGGCACCCCGGATGGTGGTGTCCCCCAGCTGTTCCTCGCCCACCGGTGTGAACTGGATGCTTTCAGGAGTCGAGCGCTCACGCGGGGTAGCCAGGGTGCTTTCACCATCCTCGGCAGCCTCCTGTGCCCAAAGCGCACCTGTAAACGCCATCATGAGGCCGCTGAGCCAGTAAACGTGACTGCGGTGTTGGGCCGGCATACCGGATGCTCCCTATCCAGCGGATTCAGAGCCCCATGATACCGCGCCTGCGGTCAGAAAATCGCCAACACGCTCGCATTCCCGGCATTCAGGGATAATCAATCGCCGTGATGATCCACAGCCGTTCGCCGTCGCTGGTGTTCTGCACTACTTCGTCATCCAGGCGTTTCCGCAACATGGCCCTGGCAAAGGGCGCATCCACGCTCAGCAGCCCCTGGCTCACATCGAACTCATCAGGCCCGACCAGACGGTAGCGTACCTCCTCGCCCGTTTCGTCGTCCTCCAGCGTGACCCAGGCACCGAAGAAGACACGGCTGGTGTCATGGGGAGACTCCCGCACCACCGTCAGCTCGTCCAGGCGTTTGCTGAGAAAGCGCACCCGGCTGTCGATTTCGCGCAGCTGCTTTTTGCCGTAGATGTACTCGGCATTCTCGGAACGGTCCCCCTGAGCGGCCGCCTCCTTGACGGCCTGAGTCACCGCCGGGCGTTTCTCTTTCCAGAGATAGCGCAGCTCCTCTCGCAGGGCCCTTTCGCCCTCGGGTGTGATGTAAAGGGAACCGCGTTCGCGCGGTGGCCGGTAACGCCCCATGACTCCTCCCGTGGATTACTGGTCCATAATGGCGGTTGTTAGGTTGTGCACTCTAATCATTCGCAGTAGTCTTCCGCCAGACTGAAGCAGGAACCCAATCAGAGGTGATTCCCATGGATACCAAGAAACTGACAGCAGTGGCGCTGAACGGCCTTGATCGTGTCGGCTATGAACTCGAAAACTTCGGCATCACCAACCGGGTCAACCGTCATACCCTGGCGGCCCTGATGATGGCTGAAAAGAACCGGTTCGAGGGGGAAATGGACAGCCTGAACGCCCGCACGGCACGCTACCGGGCGATCGCCGAGAATGCGGCCGAACTGGCGTTCCGCCCGGCTCGCGCCGCGACCGAAACAGTCCGCGGCCTGATCAGTGGCAAGAGCGCCTGACCCCGTCAAGCCCCTGTTACTGCTCCCGTTCGCCACTGTCCCCGGACGGTGGCTGAGCCGGGAGATAGAGCGTGACCTTGAGCCCCGGCCTTTCGGCACCGGGCTCGGCATCCGACAGGCCAATATGGCCCTCGTGCAGCTCCACCACGGCACTCACCAGACTGAGCCCGAGTCCGTTACCGGGCTGTGACCGGCTCTTGCCCACCCGGTAGAAGCGACCAAAGATGTTCTCCTTTTCGTGGTCCGGCACGCCATCGCCGCTATCCGCCACCTCCAGGACCGCCTGACCGCCTTCACGCCGCACCGCCACCCCGATACGCCCCCCTTCGTCGGTGTACTTGATGGCGTTGTCGATCAGGTTGCTGACCGCCTGGAACAGAAGGTCCCGGTCGCCAAGCAGCGACACCTCCTCCCCGACCTCATAGTCAAGAACCTGGTCTTTCTCCTCGGCCAGTGCCTCGTAGAGTTCAACCGCATCCGTTACCAGTGTGCCCAGCTCCAGCGGCTCGCTCTGCAGCGTCTTGCCACCGGTCTCCAGCCGCGCAATGCGCAGCAGGGCGTTGAAGGTCCCGAGCAGCTGGTCCGCTTCGGCCACGGCCTCGCCCACCTGGTCCTGGACATCGGGGTCCTTGAGATTGATCAGGGTATTCTCGAGCTGACTCCGGAGCCGGGTCAGTGGTGTCCGCAGGTCGTGGGCAATGCTGTCTGATACATGCCGGATGCCTTCCATCAGGTACTCGATGCGGTCGAGCATCTGGTTGAGATTGTCCGCCAGCTGGTCAAAATCGTCCTGAGTCCCGCGCGTGGGCACACGCTGGGAAAGATCGCCGTGCATGATCCGGTAGGCGGTCTGGTTGATCACCTCGATCCGCCGCGTGGTGCTCCGGCTCATGAGGAAACCGCCGATCAGCGCCAGACCCAGGGAAATCCCCATTCCCCAGTTCATGGCCGTCTCGATCAGGCTTTTAACACGGGTGAGTTCGCTGATGTCCTGCCCCACGAGCAGGCGCAGTCCGCCCTGGACCTCGAACACCCGCGCCCTGGCCCGTCGCTCTTCATCCTCATAGCCCATGGACTCATCCAGGGTGAAGTCGATCCAGCCGTTGTCCGTGCGTGCGCTCTCCGGCCACTTGGGCAGGTTGCCGGCAAGCTTGAGATAGTCCTCGGTGGCAAAAAGGTACAGGGACTGGCCGTCCGGATCGCGTGCCACCCGTTCCCGTACCACGTTCATCAGGCCATTGATGCCCCGTGACCGGTACTGCTCCGCCAGACCAGCGATTTCCGCCTCAATGGTCTGGTCGGTCTGCTCCATCATGAACCCGGCAGTGCGCCAGTAGATGAACGCCAGCAGTATGAACACGGAGGTGGCGAACACCACCATGTAGAGCATCGCGACCTGGAACGTGGAGGTTCGGAGCTGGCTAAGTATCGTCACGAAGCATGTACCCGGCGCCACGGATGGTCTGCAGCAACGGTTTCTCGAACCCCTTGTCGATCTTGGAACGCAGGCGGCTGATGTGCACATCAATGACGTTGGTCTGCGGGTCGAAGTGGTAGTCCCAGACCTTCTCCAGCAGCATGGTGCGGGTCACCACCTGATCGGCATGGCGCATCAGGTATTCCAGCAGCCGGAACTCGCGGGGCTGGACGTCGATCTTCATGCCATTGCGTTTGACGGTCCTGGCCAGCAGGTCCATCTCCAGGTCCGCCACTTTCAGCACCGTTTCGGTCTCGCCACCGCTGCGGGCCCGCCGCGCGAGCACATCCAGCCGAGCCAGCAGCTCAGTGAAGGAGAACGGCTTGGTGAGGTAGTCATCACCGCCTCCGCGCAGTCCTTCCACCCGGGCGTCCACATCACCCAGCGCGCTCAGGATCAGCACCGGGGTCTGGTTGCCGGTGGCACGGATGGTCTTGATGATGTTGAGGCCATCCATTCCCGGCAGCATCCGGTCGATGATCATCACGTCGTAGTCCCCCGACGCTGCCATGGTCATGCCTTCCTTGCCGTCGGTGGCATGGTCGACCACATAGTCGCTCTCACGGAGCCCCTTGTTCAGATAATCCGCCACATCCTGATCGTCTTCAATCACCAGTACACGCACCCCGAAATCCCCCTTTTCAAAAGGCTATGAAAAACATTAACAGATCGCCTGCAGGTTACGGGCGAGGTACCTTACCGGCAAAGTTACCATGTTTTAAGGCTGATAGGCCCCAAACAGAAAGGCCGCTCCCGGAGGAGCGGCCTTTCTCAACAGATGCGCGACTGACGGCGGCGCTCAGGCCACCATGCTGGTGCGGATCTTCTTCATGGCGTTTTTCTCGAGCTGGCGGATCCTTTCGGCGGAAACGCCATACTCATCGGCCAGCTCATGCAGGGTGGCCTTGTTCTCACCAAGCCAGCGCCGGCGCAGGATATCCTGACTGCGTTCGTCCAGCGCCGACAGAGCGTGGCCGAGCCGTTCACTGGAGTCCTGACTCCAGTCGGCCTGCTCCAGCTGAGTGGCAGGGTCCTGGCGCTTGTCGTCCAGATAGTGAACGGGCGCCTGCCAGCCAGTCTCGTCGTCGTCATCCGTCGGCGCATCAAAAGCCATATCGTGGGAGGCCATACGGCCTTCCATCTCACGGACAACCTTCGGTTCAACGCCCAGATCCTTCGCCACGGCCTCGGTCTCATCGTTGTTGAGCCAGGCCAGACGCTTCTTGGAGCTGCGCAGATTGAAGAACAGCTTCCGCTGAGCCTTGGTGGTGGCCACTTTCACGATGCGCCAGTTGCGCAGGATGAACTCGTGGATCTCGGCCTTGATCCAGTGCACGGCAAAGGAAACCAGGCGCACGCCATAGCCCGGATCAAAGCGCTTGACCGCCTTCATCAGGCCAACGTTGCCCTCCTGGATCAGGTCCGCCTGGGCCAGGCCATACCCGGAATAGCTGCGTGCAATGTGAACCACAAACCGCAGATGCGACAGAACCATCTGCCGTGCGGCTTCGATATCCCCGTGCTCCTGAAACCGCTGGGCCAGGTTCTGTTCCTCGTCCACGCTCAGGACCGGAATCTGGCTGACGGTCTGGATGTAGCTCTCCAGGTTGGCACCCGGCACCAGATTGTGACTGAGCTGAAGTTCTGTACCCATGGTGCTCCCCCTCTGTTCATTGTCTCCCGACAAAGAGTCTGAATCCAATATATGATCATTTAATACGTTTTCAAGCCCCGTATGTCTATACGGAGTATCCCGGACAGGGGATCATTCCGGTTCCACGGCCCGGAGATGACGGTGCACCGCCCACCAGGCCCCGAGCCATCCCAGCACAACAGCGCAGCCGAGCAGAAGAACCACTTCATCGATGCCCGGCCTCTGGAGTTCAAACCCACTGTTGTAGAGCTCCGCCAGGCGACCAACCGGACCGCTCAGCCACCAGAATGCCACTTCCACCAGCCACCACGCCAGCAGCCCCCCCAGTGCGCCGTACCAGAGGCCGGTGTAGAGGAAAGGCCGGCGCACGAAACTGTCCGTGCCTCCCACCAGGCGTGCCACGATGATCTCGCGACGACGGCTCTCGATCGCCAGGCGGACGGTATTGGCAATGACCAGAACCACGCCCACCACGAGCAGCAGCGCCAGCGCCTGAGTGGCCCGGCCGAGCACCTCCGCCATGGCGTTGAGACGCTGCAACCAGGCCAGATCCAGCTTTACCTCGTCGACTCCGTCCGCCTGACGCAGGCGTTCCGCCAGGTCTTCCAGAGCAGAGGCTTCCCGGTAGGCACGGTCCGGCGTCAGCACCAGGGTATGCGGCAACGGATTTCCATCCAGAAAGTCCAGCGTGCCGCTGAGTCCTTTGCTGGAGCGCATGGTTTCCATGGCCTCATCCCGCGGGATGACCGTCACATCACCCACCGCGGCGTTCTCAATCCAGCGGTCGGCCAGTGCCTCCGCCCGCTCTATGCCCGCGTCCGGGGTGAGATAGACACTCAGGCGGCCAGCCTGCTCCCAGCCGCCACCAATCTGCTGGATGCTGGCCATAATCAGGAACAGGGCCGTGGGCAGGGCCAGCGCAATCCCCATAACAAGCCCTGTCATCAGGCTGGACAGCGGTGCGTTGCGCAGGCGGGCCGCACTGTCGCGCGCTGAGCGCCGGTGGTGGCTGAACCAGCTGCGGAGCTGGTCCCGCCAGGGCGTGCGGGCTTTGGCGGCACCACGGGAGGTCTGCTGGCGTGTTTCAGCCATGCCGGGTCTCCAGCGCCGTCGGCAGACCATCCTGAACCAGTTCACCACCGGAAAGCTCCAGCGTGCGCTGAGCCATGGTCTCAATCAGTCCGATATCATGGGTCGCCACCATCACGCAGACGCCCACCCGACTGAACTCCCGGAACAGGTCCATGATCTCGGAAGAAAGGGCCGGATCCAGGTTACCCGTCGGCTCGTCAGCCAGCAGCAGTGGCGGCTTGTTCACCACCGCCCGGGCAATGCCCACACGCTGCTGCTCGCCGCCAGAAAGGCTGATGGGATTGAGCTGCTCCTTTTTCAGCAGGCCCACCTTGTCCAGCGCCGCCCGCACACGCCGGCCAATCTCGTTGGGCGGCACGCCCGTCACCTGCAGGGGCATGGCCACGTTATCGAAGACGGTGCGGTCAAAAAGCAGCTGGTGATCCTGGAAGACAACCCCAATATGGCGGCGGATATAGGGAATGCGCCGGCGCGGGGTCTTCTCCAGCGCCTGCCCACCCACCAGGACCTGGCCAGCAGTGGCGCGCTCCATCAGCATGATGAGCTTGAGCAGGGTGCTCTTGCCGGCGCCGGAATGGCCGGTGAGAAACGCCATTTCACCGCGCCCGAGCGCGAAGCTCACACCCCGCAGCGCCGTGAACTGCTGCTCATAGCGCTTGGTTACCTGGCGGAATTCAATCATCGCGCCTCATCTTCCGGGAGCCGGATCATTCCCGACCGTCGAACAGCGCCTGCACAAACTCGTCCGCGGCGAAGGGGCGCAGGTCGTCGGCCGTCTCACCCACGCCGATGTAGCGTATCGGCAGTCCCAACTGACGCGCAATGGCGAAGATGATGCCACCCTTGGCGGTGCCGTCGAGCTTGGTCAGGGTCACACCGCTCACGCCCACAGCCTCCTGGAACGTCTGGGCCTGGCTGAGCGCGTTCTGGCCGGTGCCCGCATCCAGAACCAGCATGATCTCGTGCGGTGCCTCGGGGTCGAGTTTCTTCATGACCCGAACGACCTTGGCCAGCTCGTTCATCAGGTTGTCCTTGTTCTGGAGCCGGCCGGCGGTATCGGCGATCAGCACGTCCGTGCCCTTGGACTGGGCGGACTCCAGCGCGTCATAGATGACGGAGGCGCTGTCGGAGCCGGTGTGCTGGGCCACCACCGGCACGTTATTACGCTCACCCCAGACCTGGAGCTGCTCCACGGCAGCGGCACGGAAGGTGTCACCGGCCGCCAGCATCACACTCTTGCCATCCCTCTGGTAGCGCTGTGCCAGCTTGCCGATGGTGGTGGTCTTGCCCACACCATTCACGCCGACCATCAGGATCACGAAGGGCTTGTTCTCCGTCTCCGGTTCCAGGGGCGTGGTGCAGGGCTCCAGAATGCCGTGCAGCTCCTCGCGCAGGGCCTGGAAAAGCGCGTCCGAATCCCTGAGTTCGCTGCGTTCGAGCTTTTCCGTGAGGCTGTCGATGATCTCGGTGGTCGCCGTCATCCCCACGTCGGCGGTGAGCAGCAGGTTCTCGATCTCCTCGAGCAGGTCCCGGTCGATCTTCTTGTTGCTGGCAAACAGGCCGGCCAGGCCGTCCGCCAGCTGGCCACGGGTACGGCCCAGGCCCTCGCGCATGCGCTGGAAGAAGCTGACCGGCTCCTCGGGTTCCGGTTCGGGAGCCGGGGCCGGTTCAGCCTCAGCAGGCGCCGGCTCTGCAGGTGCTTCCGCCTCGGGAACCTGTGCCGGCGCTTCTGCCGCTGACTCCCGTTGCTGGCGTTCAGGCGGCCTGGGCGGCCTCGGAATCTGCTGCCGGCTTCGCACCAGGTCCACCACAAACCAGGCGACAAGAAGCACGAAGAGGGCGTTGAAAATCAGTTCTGCGTTCATGGCGTTCAATCCTGCCCATGGTTCATCGGTGCCATTGGCCGACCATCTGGGAAACTGGTCGGGCGCGGTCAAGGCGGGTTATTCTACCGGCCCGCAACAGGGCCGTCCAAAAAGCGAACACAGCATGGCATCACGCAACCAGCGCCGGGGCCGGCGTAACGACCAGGGCCAGGTCCGCCTGATCGGCGGTGAATGGCGCCGCCGCACACTCACCTTCCCTGCCGTGGACGGCGTCCGCCCCACGCCGGACCGGGTGCGCGAGACCCTGTTCAACTGGCTCATGCCGGTCCTGCCGGGCAGCCACTGCCTGGACCTGTTCGCCGGCAGCGGGGCCCTTGGGCTGGAGGCCCTGTCACGCGGGGCAGAGAGCGTGACCTTTGTGGAGCAGAGCGCCGACCTGAGCCGTGCACTCCATCAGAACCTGACCACCCTCGAGGCAAGCGGAGGGTCCGTGACCAGGCAGGACGTCCTGAACTGGCTCAGGACGCCGGAACAAACCAGGCCCTACCGGATTGTGTTCATGGACCCGCCCTTCCGGGCCGGCCTGATCGAACCGGTCTGTCAGGCCCTGGCAGCCTCCGGCCTGCTCGCGGACAATGCCCGCGTCTATGTGGAACACGAAAGCGATCACGAACCCTCTGTGCCGCCGGACTGGACTCTGGCCCGGCGCAAACAGGCGGGCCAGGTCGCCTACAGCCTGTTCGAGGTGGCCTGACCCATGCCGGAACTGCCCGAAGTCGAAACCACCCGGCGCGGTGTCGCTCCCTGGCTGGAGGGTGTGACGCCCCCGGAGGTGCGTATCCACAACCCATCCCTGCGCTGGCCTATTCCGGCGGACTTACCGGAGCAGCTGATCGGCACGCCCATCACCGCGGTAGGCCGGCGCGCCAAGTACCTGCTCCTGCGCAATGCACGCGGCGCCGCCCTGGTACACCTGGGCATGTCCGGCAGCCTGCGCCTGAGCCCGCCGGAGGAACCCCGTCGGCCCCACGACCATGTGGAGATACCGCTGGCGGAACGGATTCTGCGGTTCAACGACCCGCGCCGCTTCGGGGCCTGGCTCTGGAGCACAGACCCGGAACAGCACCCATTGCTCGCAAAGCTCGGCCCGGAGCCACTGGAGCCGGACTTTGACGGCGACCACCTGTACCGGCTGAGCCGGGGCCGCCGGGCCTCGGTCAAGGCGTTCATCATGGACGCGAAGATCGTGGTGGGCGTGGGCAACATCTACGCCTCCGAGGCCCTGTTCATGGCCGGCATCCACCCCCAGCGCCCGGCCGGCCGCGTGGGTCGGGCGCGCTACCGCAGGCTGGCGGAGGCCATCCGCGAGGTTCTGGCGAATGCCATTGAGCTGGGTGGCACCACCCTGCGCGACTTTACGGACAGCCAGGGCAACCCCGGTTACTTCCGTCAGTCACTGACTGTCTACGGCCGCGAGGGCGAACCCTGCCACCACTGCGGACAGCCGCTGCGACACCGGGTTATCGGCCAGCGCGGCACGGTCTTCTGCAGCCGCTGTCAGCGCTGAGTCCGCTTCCGATAGCGTCAGGACTTGAAAAAACGCGTATCTGGGCCATAGTGGAGGCAGTATCACACAGTCCCGGAGACACCTGATGAAAAAGCTGAGCACACTGGTTACCGTCGCCCTCCTGAGCGGTTTCATGGCGTTCGCCGGTCCCGCACAGGCCCAGCGCGTTGAGGAGAAACCCTCCGCCCTGGCCATGGTCGGTGACGCCGTCATCGCCCGCCCGCTGCTGCTGGGCGCCACCGTGGTGGGCAGTGTCGTGCATACCGTAACGCTGCCGTTCTCGGCGCTGGGCGGCAATGCCGATGAAGTGGGCGAGACCCTGGTGGTCGGCCCGGCCAAGGCCACCTTCGTGCGCTGCCTGGGCTGCACCCATTCCGGACGCAATGCCGGCGAGGTCGTCAACCCGGGCGATGATTGACTGGGAGCGCATCCAGACCGTCCTGCTCGACATGGACGGCACCCTTCTGGACCTCCACTACGACACGTACTTCTGGCTCACCCATCTCCCGGCCCGCTACGCGGAGACCCGGGGCGTTGAACCGGAGCAAGCCAGCCGGGAAATCCACGAAACCATCCAGAGCCTGAAGGGCTCACTGGAATGGTACTGCCTGGATTTCTGGAGCAACCGCCTGGGCATGAACGTGAGCCAGCTCAAGCACGAGGTGGGGGATCGCATCCGCTTCCGGGCGGACGCGCCGGCCTTCCTGCGCGCGCTGAAAGCGTCCCACTGCCGCACTGTGATCGTTACCAACGCCCACCGTGGCGGACTGGACCTCAAGCGTGAACGCACCGGCCTGGACCAGTGGGTGGATGCCATCCACACCACGCACAGCTTCGGCCGACCCAAGGAAGACCCGGCGTTCTGGCCCGCCCTGCACGCCAGCGAGCCCTTCGACCCGGCGACCACAGTCCTGATCGACGATAACCACACCGCCCTGAGCGCCGCCGAGACCTTCGGCGTCAGGCATCTGTTGAGCATTCACCAGCCTGACAGCCAGCGCGACCCCCTTCCGGAGGGCCGCTGGCCAGCGCTGGAACGCTTCGAGACGCTCCTTCCGATCACACCGCCCCAACCGGTATAATGCTCCCATGAGCAAAAAGGGCGACCAATCCGACTCCGGCTCCGCACGCGTTCGACTCGACAAATGGCTCTGGGCCGCGCGCTTCTTCAAGACCCGCACCCTGGCACGCGAGGCCATTGAGGGCGGCAAGGTCCGCTACGAGGGCCAACGCCCCAAGGCGGGCAAGTTCGTCACCAGGGGCGCCAGAGTGCAGGTGCACAAGGGCTCGACCACGTTCGAAGTCATCATCGATGAACTCAGCGAAAAGCGTGGCAGCGCCCCCCAGGCCGAGATGCTCTACACCGAGACCGAGGCCAGCAAGGAGAAGCGCGAGGACAACGCCTGGCGCCGGCGCATGATGGTCGCCGCCGAGCACCCGCCGGCACGTCGCCCGAACAAGAAGCAGCGCCGCGAACTGCAGCGCGTGAAGAACCAGATGTCCCACTAGCGAGCCAACATGACCGATACCCTGCAGCGTTTTGTCTTCAACGAGGGCGAGGTCCGTGGTGAGCTCGTGCTGATCGAGGACACCCTCAAGACCGCCCTCGAGGGCCGCGACTACCCCGAGCCCGCCCAGCAACTGCTGGCACAGAGCCTCAGCGCCGCCGTGCTGCTCGGGGGCGTGCTCAAGATGAAGGGCCGCATCAGCCTCCAGGCCAAGGGCCAGGGCCCGGTGACCCTGCTGATGGCGGACTGCAGCAATGAACGCGGCGCGCGCGGGCTCATCCACACCGAGGACAGCATCCAGCACGGCTCCATCGGGGAACAGCTCGGCCATGGCCAGCTCGTCATCACCATCGAACCGGAACAGGGCCAGCGCTATCAGGGCATCGTGCCGCTGGAGTCCGAGACCCTCCAGGAGTGCCTGCAGGACTACTTCACCCGCTCGGAACAGCTCGACACCCTGATCCTGCTGTTCGCGGACAATGAGCGCGCCGGCGGCCTGATGCTGCAGAAGATGCCCGGCTACGAGACGACCGAGGACGACGATCTCTGGAACCGTCTGACGCACCTGGCCCAGACCACCAGCCAGCAGGAACTGCTCTCGGTGGCGCCAGAGACGCTGCTGCATCGGCTCTTCCACGAGGAATCCATCAGCCTCTACCCCGAGGAGCCGGTTTTCTTCCACTGCCACTGCAGTCGCGAGCGGACCGCCAACGCACTGGAGACCCTGGGCGCCCAGGAGTGCTACGACCTGCTGGCGGAACAGGGCGAGATCAGCGTCGACTGCCAGTTCTGTAACCAGCAGTACCGCTTCGGCCAGGACGACATTGAGGCCCTCTTCGGCCCCCACCAGCGCCACTGACACTGGCCCGGGCACCGCCCGGCACGCTAGAGTAACGCCCTCACTGAACAGCGGAGGGGACCATGGAATACCTGGAATGCGTGGAAAAGACCACCGGCGAGAACCCGGACGCCAGCGTCATCTGGCTGCACGGGCTGGGCGCCAGCGGGCATGACTTCGAGCCCGTAATCCCGCACCTGGGGCTGCCCCAGGACGCGCACGTGCGCTTCGTCTTCCCACACGCCCCACAGATCCCGGTCACCCTCAACGGCGGCATGGTCATGCCCGCCTGGTACGACATCCGTTCACTGGACCGCCACAACGATACCGACGAACAGGGCATTCTCGCCTCCGCCGGCCGCATCCGGGATCTAATCCATCGCGAGATGGAGCGTGGCGTGCCCAGCAACCGCATTGTCATCGCCGGTTTCTCCCAGGGCGGCGCCGTGGCCTACCACACGGCCCTGACCTTCGAGCAGCCCCTGGCCGGGCTTATGGTCCTTTCCGGCTACTTCGCCAGCATCAACCTGACCACGCCCTCCGAGGCCAACAGACAGCTGCCGATCTTCATGGCCCACGGCACCAACGACCCCATGCTGCCCGAATTCCTCGGCCAGGAGGCCCTGGAGCATCTTCGGAAGCTGGGTTACGAGCCCGAGTACCGTACCTACCCCATGGAACATGAGGTATGCCTGGAAGAAATCCAGGCGATCGGGGCCTGGCTGCGGTCCGTGCTCTGAACCGCACGAATGCCGGCGCTATCACTTCCGACAGATTGCCAGAGCCCACGCAGGCGCTCAGAATAGACTGATCGCCTGATCACCTCCTCTGCAGCAGGGACCTGTTTCATGACTCATTCTTTCTCATCCTTTGGCCGCTACCTCTGGATCCCAGCCATCGCACTGTTGATGAGCGGTTGTGACGGGGATCCCGGCAAGAGCTCCGAAACCGCTGAAGCCCAGCCCTTGCGGCCCGCCCGGATGATGACGCTTGAAACGCCCACCGGCCTGGCCTCGCGCCGGTTCAGCGGGCGTGTGGAACCCGCCGAGACCACCACCCTGAGTTTCCGCGTGCCCGGCAAGATCGAAACACTCAGCGCGGATGTGGGTGATGAGGTCGCCGAGGGCGAGGTGCTGGGGAAACTGGATCAGCGGGATTTCCGCCTCAAGGTGAACGAAACCGAGAGCAAACTGGAATCCATCCAGGCCACCCTGAACGAAGCGCGCAAGAACTGGGAACGGGGCAAAGAACTGGTGGATTCCAACGCCATCAGCGACGCCAGGTTCGATCGCCTCGAAAGTGCCTATGAGCAGGCCCGCGCCAAGCGCAACGCCACGCGTGAAGCCCTGGAAACAGCCCGCTCGGCGCTGGATGACACCGTTCTGGAGGCGCCTTTTGATGGGGTGATCAACCGCCGCATGGCGGAGCCGTTCGAGCAGGTCAGCCCGCAGCGCCCAGTGTTCTCGATCGACAACATTGAAACCGTGGAAGTCGAGGTCAGCATCCCGGAACGGCTGATGCAGTTCCGCGACCATCTTAAAGACGTTCATGTATTCATGCCCGTTATGGACAACAAGCGCTTCGACGCACGGGTGGAGAATGTCCGCCTTGATGTCTCGCCGGCCACCCAGGCGTACCCCGTACGGGTTGCGGTCGAGAACCCGGAGCAAGAGCTGCTCCCGGGAATGACCGCCGAAGTCTCGTTCAAGGCCAGTCTCAGGAATACCCCCTGGGATGACAGCTTCCTGGTGCCGGTGGAAGCCATCTTCGAAAAAGCGGACCAACCCCATGTCTGGGTCTGGAATCCGGACTCCGGTAAGGTCACGTCACGCCCGGTCACCACCGAGTCACTGGAGACGGACAGCGTCCGGATCACCGGCCAGCTCGAATCCGGTGAGCAGATCGTGGTGGCCGGCGCGCAACACCTGCAGGAAGGCCAGAAGGTCAAGCGGCTTGAAGGCGGGGTAATTCAGTGATGCTGGCGCAACTGGTGCGCGGCGCGATCAGCCGCAATCGCTTTGTGGGATTCCTGATTCTCCTGATCACCCTGCTCGGGGTCATCGCCTTCACTCGGCTCGGGCAGCTCGAGGACCCTGAGTTCACCATCCGAACCGCCATCGTGATGACCGGCTACCCCGGTGCGGACGCGGAACGGGTGGAACAGCAAGTGACCGAACCACTTGAGAAGCAGATCCAGCAGCTTGGTGAGCTGGAGAGCATTGAGTCGCTGAGCCGCAATGGCACCTCCATTATCTACGTTGAGGTTAAGGACCAGTACGGCGGCCAGCAACTGCGCCAGATCTGGGACGAGCTCAACAAGAAGGTTATAGCAGCCCGCGCCAGCCTGCCCGATTCCGTGCGTGGCCCGCGTGTTGATGACGACTACGGCGACGTTTACAGCATGCTGCTTTCCGTGGAAGGCGCCGACTACAGCTACGCCGAACTCAACGACATTGCAGACCACCTCCAGCAACGTCTGCTGCGGGTTGATGACGTTGCCAAGGTCGACCTGTTCGGCGATCAGGGCGAACGGGTTTTCATTGAAACCAGCCGTTCCAAGATCGCCGAACTGGGCCTGACCCCAGCGCTGGTCGTGAACGCCCTTAACAAGCAGAACGTGGTCGCTCCCAGTGGCTTCACCGAGATGGGATCACGCCGGTTGCGGATCAATACCACTGGCACCTTTGAGGCCGTGGACGACTTGGCCAGGCTGAACATCCGCAGCCCCGTGACCGGTGAACTCGTCCAGCTGCGTGACTTCGCGGAAGTCAGGCGCGGGTACGCCAACCCGCCCGATGCCAGCCTGCGCCATCAGGGCGAATCCGCCCTGGCTCTGGGCGTCGTGCCGGCCGAGGGGGCCAATGTGGTCGAGCTCACCGAAAGGGTCCAGGCCGAGCTGGACCGTATCGAGGCCAGGATGCCGGTGGGCATTGAGTTCGGTGGCATCGCGCTGCAGTCCGAGGAAGTCGAGCAGGCCGTCGGCGAAT
Organism: uncultured Halovibrio sp.; assembly: GCF_913056445.1. Classification (NCBI taxonomy): domain Bacteria; kingdom Pseudomonadati; phylum Pseudomonadota; class Gammaproteobacteria; order Oceanospirillales; family Halomonadaceae; genus Halovibrio; species uncultured Halovibrio sp. Next base: position 161,775 of record NZ_CAJXMA010000001.1, on the reverse strand, counting down.
TCCTGATCAACCTGGTCACGGCAGTGGCCATTGTGCTGGCAGTCCTGATGGTCTCGCTGGGCCTGCGCACCGGCTTCGTCGTCGGACTGGGGGTGCCCCTGACCATTCTGGGCACCTTTGTGGGCATGTACCTGATGGGCTTTGAACTCCACCGGGTATCACTCGGGGCCCTGGTGATCGTGCTCGGTATGATTGTGGACAATGCCATTGTCATCTCCGAGCTGATGCAGGTAAAAATGCAGCGCGGCACGGAGCGTCTGAAAGCAGCCGCGGAATCCGTGCAGGAAACCGCCTGGCCCCTGCTGGCAGCCACCGCCATAGCGGTCCTCGCATTCGCCCCGATCGCCCTGACCAACACCGCCACGGGCGAGTTCACCCGCTCGCTGTTCTGGGTGGTGGCCATCAGCCTGGCCATTTCCTGGTTGCTCGCGGTTTTTGCCACACCACTGATGAACTACTGGCTACTGGACAGCAAAAGCGGGCTTGGAAACCCCGAGGACCGCGCCTTCTACCAGTGGGTGCACCGTTTGATAACCGCCACACTCCGGCGTCCCTGGATCCTGACAAGCAGTGCCATCATTATCTTTGCCGCCAGTGCTGTGGCGTTCAGCTTCGTGCCACAGACCTTTTTCCCACCGGCCGAACGCTCCCAGTTCATGGTGGATTACTGGCTCCCGGAAGGCAGCCGCATTGAGCAGACCAGCGAGGACATGGCCCGGATTGAGCAACGGCTGATGGAGATGGAACCGGTGACGGACGTCACCGCCTTCATCGGTGAAGGCGCGCCAAGATTCTATCTGCCCATGATCCCGCGAACCCCCAACCCCGCCTTCGGGCAGATCCTGGTTAACGTGGAGACCAAGGAGGACGTTGACCCTGTGATGGCTAAGGTCCGGGAGCATCTGGAAGATGGTTACCCGCAAGCCGAACCCCGGGTGCGAGCGATGCAGCTGGGCGAACCCGTTCGCTTCCCGCTCCAGCTGCGGATCACCGGGCCGGAACGGGAGGAGCTCGTGGATACGGCCGGAAAACTGCAGGCCATCATGGCCGAGCACCCGGGCGTCACGAACCTGCGGCACAACTGGCGCCAGACCCAGCCCCGGGTCACCATCAACGTGGACCAGGACCGGGCCCGTCGCGCCGGGATCACCACCAACAGCATCAACCTGGCCCTGAACACCGCCTTTGCCGGGCAAGGGGTTGGCGTGTTCCGTGAGGGCGATGAGCGTATTCCCATTGTCTGGCGCTTTCCTCTGCCCGAGCGGACCGACCCCTCCGAGCTTGAAACCATGGTTGTCTGGCCGGAAAGCGGCGGCAAGCCTGTCCCGCTCACACAAGTCGCCGATATTGAGCTCGACTGGGAGCGCCCCGTGATCTGGCGGCACAACCGGGAACGGGCGATTACACTGCAAGCAGACCTGGCAAAGGGGTATACCGCGTCCGAGGTGCGCGCCGCCCTGGCACCCGAAATCCAGAAGGTCACGCTTCCCTCCGGGTATGACACCCAGTGGGATGGCCAGGTTCACCAGTCCGCTGAAGCCCGCGCGGGTGTGCTGAAACCCGTGCCGGTCATCCTTGGGCTGATGGTGCTGGTGCTCATGGCCCAGTTCAACTCGTTCCGGCGCACCCTGCTGGTCATGTTGATGGTGCCGCTGGGGCTGGTGGGCGTCAGTGTCGGGCTTCTGCTGTTCCAGCAGCCCTTTGGTTTCATGGCGCTTCTGGGAACCATGAGCCTGTCCGGCATGATCATCCGCAACGCCGTGGTCATGGTTCAGAAAATGGATATGGCGCTGGCCGAGAGCGGCACGCTGGAAGCCATTGGCGAGGCCGCGACAAGCCGCGTGCGCCCCATCCTTCTGACCGCCGCAACAACCATGCTCGGCATGCTGCCGCTGGCGCTGTCCGGGCCCTTCTGGGCACCCATGGCACTGGCGATCATGTTCGGGCTCGCCTTTGCGGCGATCCTGACCATTCTAGTGCTGCCGGCGGGCTATGTGCGCCTGCTGGGAATCCGCCCCGGAGAGTAGGGGGCCTTAATGGCCCCTCAACGCACCCGATAGGTGCACATCTTGCAGGTATTGCCTTCCTCGATCTGGTAGGGCGTGTCGTAGAAGCTGACCAGCTCCCATTCACCCTTCACCTCGAGATCCAGCATCTTCTTCCGGTAGCCGTATTCCTCGTAGGCGCCTTCGCGCACGGTGAACACGATCGTGCCACCCGGGCGGGTGACGCGGATCAGCTCATCAAAGCCCTCAGCGCTTATGTGGCCATAGGTGAAGGTGCCCGTGCAGACCACCGCGTCATAGGCGTTGTCATCCAGCGGCAGGCGTTCCTTCATGTCAGCCTGGATCAGCTTACGGTAGACGTTCTTGGTTTCCGCCTGGTCCAGCATGTCCTGGGAGTAGTCCAGCGCGTCCATGGTGCGGTAACCCAGCCTGGCCAGCTCCTCCCCTACCAGGCCCGTACCGCTGCCGGCGTCCAGGATCACTGCATCATGATTCCCGCCAAGCGCCTGATCCAGGGCCCTGGCGCTGGTGATGTGAGCCACATAGCCCAGCTCTTCCAGATCGCTGTCGTAATCGGCCGCCCAGTCCTTGTAGGCGTCCATCAGCTTTTCGTGGTCATCCGCCGTGTAGACCTTGTTGAGGATCTCGGTCTTGGTGATGGTCCTGTCCGTCATAGGGTCGGGTTCCTTATTCTCGTTCAAGCATGTCTCTGACCGAGCCACTATAGCAGGGTCGACCTGTACCGGCTTAAACCATGCTTGCTATTAAATCGCGCGCTATATAAGATGCGTGGCATGACTGATCGCAACGACTCACAGGAAAGCCTGCTGGCACTGGACCGACAGGTCTGCTTTGCCCTGTACTCGGCGCAGTTGGCCATGAGTAAGGTGTACCGGAAACTGCTGCGGGAACTGGACCTGACCTACCCGCAGTACCTGGTCATGCTCGTGCTGTGGGAACAGGACGGCCAGACCGTCTCCGGCATCGGTGAGCGGCTCTTCCTGGACTCGGCCACGCTCACCCCCCTGCTCAAGCGGCTGGAAGGGGCGGGCCTGCTGCAACGCCAGCGCAGCCGCCAGGATGAGCGGCAGGTGGCCGTAGTGCTTACGGAACAGGGCCACAAACTGCGCGAGAAAGCCGAAGCGGTGCCGGAGTCCGTCATGTGTGCCACGCAGTGCAGCCCGGATGAGCTGGAGCGGCTGCGCGACGACCTGCACAACTTGCGAGAGCGGCTGGCCAGCTGAGGCATTTTTTTGGATTATTTAAATCGTGCGCGATTTAATCGCGTGCAATCAAAGGAAAGAGAGAGGAGAAATCATCATGGGTGCAGAAAAAATCCTTTATCAGGCCCAGGCAACCGCCAGCGGCGGCCGTGACGGCAAGGCCACCAGTGACGATGGCCAGCTCAGCGTCAAACTCACCACGCCCAAGGAACTTGGCGGTGCCGGTGGTGAAGGTACCAACCCCGAGCAGCTCTTTGCTGCCGGCTATTCCGCCTGCTTTATCGGCGCCCTGAAACTGGTCGCCGGCAAGGCCAAGGTCGAGCTGCCGGAAGAAACCGCCATCACCGGCCAGGTGGGCATCGGCCCGGAGGGCGAAGGCTTCGGCCTGGCGGTTACCCTGAACGTGCACGTTCCGGGCTTCGAGCAGCAACAGGCCGAGGAGCTCGTGCACAAGGCGCACCAGGTGTGCCCCTACTCCAACGCCATCCGGAACAATGTGCCGGTGGAGCTGGTGGTAACGGTCTGAAGCACCGATACCCCGGCTCAGGGTAGCCGCAAGGCGGCCCTATGCCCTCGTCGCCACCAGCATCTCGGTTGCCCCCTTCTGGAACCGATAATCAACCGGATCTAGGGACACCAACGGAAAGACCCTGACCTCTTTCGCCACCCGGCCACCACGGGCCGTGAGCGTGGCATGGAAGCTGGCGGGGCCATCGCCACAACCCAGGATACGCTTATCCAGGTCGGCGGGCGCCAGGTTGAACATCCGCTGGTATTCCTCGAAAGAGCGCCCCCAGGGGACGACATGATCCAGTTCCAAAGTGACTCTCCCTGTTCAGTTTCCTGATGAGCCCGCCTGACGCCAACCGTTCATGGCCTCCAGTTGCGCCCACATCCGCCGCACATGGCTGCCCTCCCAGAACAGCTGGCAGCAACTCGAACAGGCCCAGACACTCTGCCCGTCCAACCAGATGGAACCGGGGTAGTAATGCGCCACCTCCCATTCGCTCGCCTCGTGCAATGGCGTGTTGCAGTTCTTGCAGCGGGTGAACGGCGCCCGGCACCAGTCCAGGTCCAGACGCAGGGTCAACTCCCGGAGACGGGCCCCGTCATCCTGGCCCTGCAGATAGATGACATAGCGGGCCGCATCGGCGAACGCCAGAAGATCGGAATCAGCGGTAAGCAGCCAGCGCCCTTCGGCACGCGCCTGAGCCATCAGCTGATCGTCCGGAAGCCCCGGCGTGGGCACCGCGGTATCGTACCCCGCAACGCGCAGCCATTGGGCGATGCCATTGAGCATTTCGTCGCAGAGTATTCGCAAAGGCACCCACCCCGCTTGTGGATACAGCTTGTCCGGGTTGTTCAATCCGGATAGCATTAAAGTACTGCGGTTCATGGAGTCAACATGACAACTGAAGCATTGAGCCACCTCCGCTCCCAGATCTCGAACCTTTCTGAGTCAGAGCGTGCCGAATTGGCCCGTGAGCTCATTATGAGCCTGGATGGCCCGCGCGATGACTCGGCTGAACAGGCGTGGAACGAGGAAGTCGTTCAGCGTGCGTCCCGTGTCCGAGAGGGTAATGCCCGGTTGCTAACCCGTGATGAATTCCGGCAAACAATGAGGGGCAGGCTGGGCGAATAACAGTGAGAACAGTAAGGATACTGGAAGAGGCCTCGCAGGAAGCAGAAGAGGCAGCCGCATGGTATGAATCCGAACAGCCAGGCCTTGGCGCCGAGTTTTTCACGGCTATCGACAGGGCTCTGGATATTATTGAAGAAAACTACCTTCCTTTATCACCCCTTCCTGGCGAAGCGGGTAATTCGGGTGCGAAGCGACTCATGCTCGACCGCTTTCCCTATGATCTCGTTGTTATTGAGACGGGAACCGAGGCGGTTGTGATTGCCGTAGCCCACCATTCCAGAAAACCGGGGTATTGGCGCAACAGAGACTAGTTCCACGTCCGCCGCTTCAACAATGTAATTGCCCCTGTGGCATCCAAGCCAGAAATCGCCCATTCATCCTATCAAGCGCCCCCGGAATGCAATGAGACATTCGGCGCTCCCTTCTGAAGCAACGCGGTCGTTTCAGCAACCACACCTTCGACGACTTCCTGAGCCGACTGCACCCGATCAACCAGATCCACCGCTTCACCCACGATCAGCGGCGCGAGTTCGAAATCCGCATTCTCTATCGCGGCCTGGAAGCGTTCGCGTTCCTCGGTAAGGTTGTCTTCCAGGTGGGACAGATCGCCGTGCCATTGGTCGGTCATGCGGTTGCGCAGGCTGCGCAACGTGTAGGGTTCCGGCCAACCGTAGCCCCTTAACCGATCGAATACGGAACCGCGAACCGTGTCGTCACCATGGGCGTCAGCCGCGCCCGCCTTGGCGATGGGATGCGCCAGGGATTCCTCGGTGGCGTAGAAGCGGCTGCCCATCAGGACCCCACTTGCCCCGAGCATCATGGCCGCCGCTGCGCCGCGCCCGTCCGCGATACCACCGGCGGCGACCACGGGGACAGAGCCAACGGCATCGACCACCGCAGGAACCAGGGGCAGCGTGGCCCGGTTCGCGCCGTGCCCACCGGCCTCGGTGCCCTGGGCGATGATGACGTCCGCCCCTTCATCCACGGCCTTCTTTGCCTGTTCCACGGTCTGGACCTGGGCCAGCAGGCAGCAATCGGCTTCCCTGATCCGCTGGGCAAACCCGGCTAGTTCCCCGAACGACAGCATCATGGCCCCGGGCTGATGCGCCAGCACCTGGTCGAGCAGTTCCGGCTTCTGCTTCAAGCTCCAGGTGATGAAACCAACGCCGACGGGCGTGTCACCCGCGTTGGCCAGCTCCCGCTCGAGCCACTCCGCATCACCGTAGCCACCCCCGATCAGGCCCAGCCCACCGGCCTCCGAGACCGCCGAGGCCAAGTGCCCACCAGCGACCCACGCCATTGGCGCGGACAGGATGGGGTGGCGGATGCCGAGAAGGCGCGTAAGGGGTGTTTCGAGGCTCTGTTCAGTCATATCCCTACCTGATTTACCACACTGATTCGTCCTCCAAGGTACCGTCCCACCCCAAAGGGAGAAAGTCCTCATCACTACCCGCTGGCCCACTCCAGCCCCCGTGCGATGGTCGTAATTACCGAAAGGTTCTGGCATACTGTCGCGCCTGTAGACGACAGGAATGCTTTCCCGCACCCCGGCACGCCGCGAGCGTGGCGGGGTGCTACCGCTTAGAGGGGTGCGCCCCGAACAACCATCCGCACCCCCGGGCCGCCGCGCTGCCCTTTCATCCCGGCAGCCGCGCGCCGCAACCGATTTGAAACATCTGAAAGTGAGGTCATCGTGAGTAAAACCTACACGGATCTGTGCCCGGCCCGGCTTGTTGAGCTGGCGCTGGAAAGGAATGAGGGCAAACTCGCCTCCAATGGCTCACTGGTGGTAACCACCGGCGAACGCACCGGTCGCTCCCCGGTGGACCGCTTCATTGTTGAAGAGCCCAGCACCGTTAACCAGATCGACTGGGGCAAGATCAATCACCCCTTCGATGCGGACCGATTCGATGCGCTCTGGGAGCGCGTGAAGACATACCTGGGTGAGCATGAGCACTTCACCTCGCACGTGCACGTGGGCTCGGACCCGAACTACTACCTGCCGGTGAAGATGACCACCGAGACGGCCTGGCAGAATCTGTTCGGCCTGAACCTCTTCATCCGCCCTGATCAGTACAACCCCATCGACAACCCGGAATGGGAAATCCTGAACGCGGCGAACTTCGAGTGCGTGCCCGAACGCGACGGCACCAACAGTAACGCCACCGTCATCATCAACTTCGCGCGCAAGCGCGTGCTGATCGCGGGCATGCACTACGCCGGCGAGATGAAGAAGGCCATGTTCTCGGTGCAGAACTTCCTGCTGCCGGACCATGACGTGCTGCCCATGCACTGCTCCGCCAACGTGGGCGATGACGGCGATGTCTGCCTGTTCTTCGGTCTTTCCGGTACCGGCAAGACCACCCTCTCGGCCGACCAGAGCCGCCACCTGATCGGTGACGACGAGCATGGCTGGGGAGAAGGCACCGTCTTCAATCTGGAGGGTGGCTGCTACGCCAAGACCATCGACCTGACGCGCAAGAACGAGCCCATCATCTGGGACGCGATCAAGTTCGGCGCTCTGGTTGAGAACGTGGTGGTGGATGAGGCGACCCGTGAGCCGGACTACACGGACACCTCCCTTACCGAGAACGGCCGCTGCGCCTACCCGCTGGACCATGTTGAAAAGCGGGTGGTGGAGAATCGTGCCGGCGAGCCCAAGCACATCATCTTCCTGACCTGCGACATGACCGGCGTGCTGCCGCCCGTGTCCATACTCTCGCGCGAATCCGCGGCCTACCACTTCCTCAGTGGCTACACCGCACTGGTGGGCTCCACGGAGATGGGGTCCGGCGAGGGGCTGCAGTCCACCTTTTCCACCTGCTTCGGAGCGCCCTTCTTCCCGCGCCCGGCCGGCGTCTACGCCGAACTGCTGATGAAGCGGATGGACGCGTTCGACAGCAAGGTCTTCCTCGTGAACACCGGCTGGACCGGCGGCCCCTACGGTGTGGGCAAGCGCTTCTCCATTCCCACCACGCGGGCCATCATCAATGGCATCCAGGATGGTGAGCTGGACGACGTCGAGACCGAGCATCTGGAAGACCTGAACCTGGACGTGCCGACGTCGGTACCGGGCGTTGAGACCAAGCTGCTCAACCCACGCAACACCTGGGATGACCCGGCCGAGTACGACAAAAAGGCTCAGGAGCTGATCAGCCAGTTCGTCGAGAACTTCAGCAAGTTCGACGTGCCGGATTCGATCGTCAACGCCGGCCCGAAGCTGCGTCAGTAAGCCCGCCTCCGCGCCCTGTCGGGCGCTCAAGCGGAAAGGCCCCGGCGTGATCACATGACCGGGGCCTTTTTCATTCAGGCGAACCTGTCACAGGGCGTAGAGAAGCAGGGGCACGAACGCCACCAGCACCAGCGCTGTCCCCATCACCACCATGGGCATGACGATGCGTTCATGACGCTGGTAGAAGCTGCCACCACTGGCCTCCGTGCGCGCCAGGCGTACCTCCTCGTCACCCACCACCTGCCGCGTAAGCAGGTGATTGAGGGAAACGGGCGGCGTCAGGTAGCCCAGCTCGAACGCCACCAGCGTCACCATCCAGAAGTGTACAGGGTCGATTCCGCTCTGGTAGGCGAAGCTCGCCACAGTGGCGCTCACCAGGATGACGGCGCCGAAGGCATCCATGATCATGCCCAGACCCACCAGCAGCAGCACCATCAGGCCCATGGCCATCCAGGGGCTCGCCACGCTGTCCGGGAACAGGTCCATGAGTTCGGCGCGTTCAATCACGCCGCCCAGGCTGATGGAGAGCCCGAACAGCAGCAGCAGCGCCCCGATCTCGGCGGTGGTATCACTGGTGGCGTGGCGCAGGCTTGGCTCAAAGCCGCTGTGCGCCTGGCCGCCGGCGGTCTGCGGCAGCTCCCGGCCCCGGAAGCGGATGGCCTCGAACACCAGGATGCTGAGCAGCATGACGGGCAGGATCCGTGGCGCTGAGAATTCGTCCAGGCCCACGCCCAACCCCCAACTGTAAGCCAGAACCACCGCGGCGACCACCAGAGCATAGGGAATCAGCGGCCGCAGGGCCTGGAGCATCTCTGGAATGGCTTCACCCAAAGGCGCCAGCTTCATCTCGCTCTGGCGGTTGAACAGCATGGTCACCAGGAAGAACAGAACCGCCGAGAGCGCGAAGACAATTGCCCCCCAGCTGAAAAGCTCATCCGTTGTGACTTCGCGGTTGAGCATCGCAATGACCACAACCAGCAGGCAGGGCCGCAGCACAACGCCCATGGAGCCGGACATCGCGGTGGCGGCCAGGGCCAGCTGACGGCGGGCACCAGCGGAACGCAGTTCGTGGTAGATCACGGCACCGGCAGCGATCACGAAGATACCGGAGGCACCGGTATAGGCGGTTGGGATGGCGGCAACCACAACGGCCACTGTCGCCAGTAGCTCCGGCGGCATGCGCAGGGGCCGGAAAATGTCGAACACCAGGGTAGCCACCCGTGTCTGCTTGAGCATCATGCCCGCCCAGACGTAGAGCGCTACGTTCACGAAGATTTCCGCGTGCTCCATCAGCGCGCCCAGGTAGACACCGATGCCCTGCATGTACCCGAAACTCAGGAAGTAGGCCCCGGAGATGAAACACATCACCGAATACAGCGGAATGGTGGGCAGCGCCTGCAGGATGCTGCCGCCGGTGCGCAGATCTGTTGGTTCACGCAGCAGCCGGTAGACACTGGCCATACTCAGTACGGCAAAACACAGCACCCAGAGCAGGTTCAGCATGTCTCGCGCCGCCGGCACCACATCCATGGCCTGCTGCACGTGGTTGCGGTAGATCCAGCTGGAGGCCAGCAGCATCATGTTGGCGATGGTCTGGGCGCTGTAGGAGACCCGGTAGTCCGTACGGGTCTCGATGCCCCGGATGGCGATCTGGTGCCGCCCCAGGGTGGCCGTGGCCGCGCAGATGGCGACCAGCAGGATCAGCAACGGCCGCTGCCAGTTGAGCCCGACCGCCGTCAGTTCCGCCAGACCCTGCTCCATGCTGCGGTACAGGCGCACCGGGGTCGTGATCCGTTCCTTCGTTGCCTGGTACTGGAGATGGTCAGCCTCACAGGCCCGCCGGGCCGCGATCACCGAGCGCCGAATGGCCTCGCGATCCACCTCGGACTCGCCGAGCAGGCCCGCGATCTCGTCGTCCATCCTGCGTTCCGCCAGACGATCCACTTCGGACTCGACGTCCACCATGGGGTTGCAGTCCGGGCGCTCCGGGTCCTCCCTCAGCTGGTAGTAGCCGGACCAGAAATACTCCCCAAGCTGGAGCGCCTTGTTGTGGAAGTCCGTGGTCGTGGCGAAGAACACGAACAGCAGCAGAATCAGGCAGGCCGGCAGCGAAGAGAACCATTCGATGCCGGTACGGCGTGGCAGACCCATACAACAACCCTGGTCAGTTGGTGGCTTCAGCCCTCAGAGCGAGCGCATTCCGCACGTGAGGGTTCCACCCGGCAGCGGATGCCGCGCATCAGCTTCAGGGCCGTCTCGTCGAATTCGCCTTCCTCGCGAAGCTGCTGGCGCACCTCGCGCAGCATGGCGTTGTACTCCCGGCGCTCCTGTTCCGTCGGCCGCATCCAGTACTTCTCCTTCACCTTGGACTCGGCATCCTCAATGATCCCGTACGCCTGATCCACCCGGCTGAAGGCGTAGTCGCGCACCTGGTTCACGTACTCATCCGGAAAACGATCGCGCCGCACGATGATCTGGAAGTTCATCTGCGCCAGGGTGTAGTCAAGGATGGCGCCGTCCTCGCCCAGGCCCTTGTAGAGCTCCAGGGGCTCGTAGGCCACGGCGGGAGCGTAGGCGGCGTCCACGCTGCCATTATTGAAGCGCCCGGAAAAGTTGGAGGTGCTGGAGCCCACCACGGAGGCCCCCACGTGCCGGACCATGGTGATGGAGGCCTTGTCGTGGTCCAGGGTGGCGATGCGCTTGCCCTGGAGATCCGACACGGTGTCGATCGAGCGGTCATCCAGGAAGAGGTAGACCGCACCCGCCGGCAGTACCCCCACCACTTCGTACTTCTCGGTCTGGAGGTACTGGCGCGCGTTATCCTGACTGAGCACCTGCATCAGCATGCGCATCTCTTCCTCGCCGGGGATGGCCCCCATGGCCTCCAGCGAGCCGGTGAAGCGGTTGAAGTCCCGGGCCATGGTGCCGGTCAGCAGCACCGAGTCGCACTGACCATTGCGGAATTCCTCGGCAGCGATCTTCTCGCTGGTGTAGGCTCGCATGTCCAGCTCCACACCGCGCTCCAGCGCCATGGGGCGGGCGGACTGCATCAGCTCGAACAGCGGGCCGTTGGCGCCCACCGGGTCGAACACGCAGAAGCTGCGCTTGATCACCTCTTCTTCCTGGGCCGTGGCATTGACCGCGGTTCCAAGGGTCAGGGCGGCCAGCGCGCTGATCAGTGTGCGTTTCAGGGTCTTCATGTCCATTCCTCCGGCGCCCGTTACATCAGTTCATTCAGGTCAATGGTTTCGGATTCGGGTTCCGGGTCGTCCCAGAACTCGCCCAGCCGGCCGGTGGGCGTGCGATGGCCCTCGGCCCGGGTCCAGAGACGGTCAGACAGGGCCTGGATGTGCCGTGTGGCCGTTTCATCGATCATGACCCAGTCATCGGCGGCGGGTTTGGCTTCCCTGGCCTCGGCATGGCGACGGATCACGTCCCGCACCATGGCCTGGTCACCCGCGTTCTCGGCGGCCACGGCATGGAACACATGGGCCAGCCGCACACCAGCTTTCTCACCCTTCCGGCTGGCCTCCCTCAGCTGCTTGAACGGTTCTGCATCTTCCGGTGCGGCAGAGGGCAGCATGGCCCAGACGGCCGCCTGCATGGCACCCGGTGCCCCCCACCAGCGGTCGTCGTCCAGGCACTCGGAGGCACGGGCTACCCGCGAGCCAATGTTGTTGGGAATGCCCAGCTGTTCCCCGGCACGCACCTGGGTGTGCATGGCCTGCAGGCCGGAGACCAACCCAGCCAGGAACATGAACTGGTCGGTTTCCGTTTCCAGCCGCTCCGTGGGGCATTCGCCATTGCCCACCCGGCCGTAGTGTTCATTCATGTTCTTCCAGGCCTCGTGAAAACGCATAGCGGCTTCACGATAGTGGCGGCTCGCGGCATAGCGGGCATCCTGTGCGGCATCCGGATCGCGATCGCGCATCAGGCGCTCGTACTCAAGATCCAGTTCGCGCGCCCGGGTCACGGAGCAGCCGGCGGCAGAGAGGTGCATCATGATGCCGAGCTGGTTGGGCTCGTCCGTCACGCGCCCGAAGGACATCATCAGTGGCGTGGTCGCCTCGCTCATGGCGCAGGACATGCCCACATCGGACTGCTGCAGCACGTAGGGGGTGGTGTGCTCCTTCGAGAGCCCCTGCATCACGCTGCCACTGGTGGCGTACATGTGATGGCGGATCATGGAACAGCCGCCGAGCATGGTCACCAGTGCCAGAAGCACAATGGCCCGCCCCCAGAACCGGGGCCGGGCCACGGCAGAGAGGATTACGGTCATGGTTGGTCCTCAACCTTTCTTGTGTTTGTTGTTCCGTTGTGTGCAGCGAATCCTCGCCGCCCCCTGAAAGCGTGTCAAATCCAGGGCGGCATTATGTGCGACCCTTCGGCGAATTTGTGAGATGAGTACCACAAAGCCTGGTATGCGGCTGCACTGGTGTCGGGACCAAATTCATTACGGGGTTTGACAGCGGAGTCTGGTGGGCTATATCTGAACGGTGTCGACCGCGACCATCCAAAGGAGAACCAGCTATGCGCAAACCGGAACTGGCAGCAGCCGTTGCCGAGGAAACGGGCCTTTCAAAAAGCAAGGCTCAGGAAGTACTGAATGCCTTCACGGATCAGATCAGTGCGGCTTTGGCGAAGAACGAAGGCGTGACCCTGCCGGGCTTCGGCAGCTTCAACGTGCGTGAGCGCAGTGCGCGCACCGGACGCAACCCGCAGACGGGCGCCTCCATCCAGATTCCGGCGAGCAAGTCGGTGGGCTTCAAGGCGGGCAAGCCTCTTCGCGAGGCCATCAAGTAAAACCCGGACCCCGGGGTTTCACCCGGGGTTCTCATCCTTTCCCGCCTCGAGCCGTGCCAGCCGCCGCTCAATGGAAGTCAGCTCCGTCTGCATAGCAGCCTGACGATCCAGGGCATCCCCGGTATTACGGACAATCCGCCACAGCAGCCAGACGATAACGGCAAGCAGCAGTATCGCGAGCCAGTTCATGATCCGTCTCCTTCATGCTCGTGCCGGATGCGGCCATCAACGGCCGTCAACATCACCACTCCGGGCAGTTCCCGTTCCATGACCGGCAGGTGCGGGCCCGCGGAATACAGACTCCCCACGGCCGGCATCCAGTGCTGTTCCGGCGCCACCAGGGTAAGATCCGCGACACTGTCCTCGGCAATGGTCGGCGCGTCCAGACCCAACACCCGCGCCGGCCCACTGGTCAACGCCCGCAGCAGAGCCCCGCGGGAGAGTTCTCCGGCGGCCACCCGCTCCAGCCCCAGCGAGAGCGTGGATTCCACTGTGGAGAGCCCTGGCTGGGTCTCCGGGAACGGCGCGAGTTTGGCGGCTTTATCCGAAGGCCGGTGCTGGCTGACGATGGCATCAATCACGCCACTTTCCACGCCCTCGAGCAGGGCGCGCCGGTCCGCCTCCGTCCGCAGCGGTGGACGACTGTGGAAGGTACCGTTGTAGCCCTCAATGGCCGCCTCCGTCGCCACCAGATGGGCGATACCCACCTCGGCGGTGACGCTGTGCCCTGCCTCTTTGGCGGCACGGACCAGTGTCACCGAGCGGGCACAGCTGAGCGGCCCGATATGCAGGTTCGCCCCGGTCTCCTCCGCCAGCATCAGCAGTTCGTTCACAGCGGTGGTTTCCGCCACCTCGGGGATGCCGGGCAGCCCCAGGCGGGCGGCCACCAGTCCGTCATGGGCGCAGCCATCCGAGGCCAGCGAGGCGTTCTCCGGCTGCAGGAACAGCCGGATGTCAAAGGTATGGGCATAGGCCATGCAGCGGCGCAGCACCCGTGAGCTGGCGGTGGCGTGGCCGCCATTGCCCAGCGCCACGCACCCGGCACGGGTCAGCCCGGCCATGTCGCTCAGCCGCTCGCCTTCCAGGCCCCGGGTAAGCGCCCCCACGGGCAGCACCCGCGTGTGACCGTTGCGTTCGGCCACATCCCGGATCAGATGGGTTACGGCGCTGGAATCGTTGACCGGGCTGGTATCCGGCGTGGTGCAGACGGTGGTGAAGCCGCCACGGGCGGCGGCCCGGGTTTCACTCTCGATGCTGCCACCACGGTCGCTGCCCGGCTCCGGCAGATGGCAGTTGAGGTCGATCAGCCCGGGCAGCAGCCACTGGCCGGCCCCATCCACCTCACGTTCCACCCGTTCGCCCGAAAGACCCGCCCCGAGTGCGGCGATGCGGCCATCGACCACCAGTGCCGAGGTGGCCTCCACCGCCGGTTCGCCATCAATGACCGGATGAACATTATCGACGCGCCACTTCACGTTGAAGCCACTCCCTCTCCGGTTGCAGACTGGCGTTCATTGAGCTGGCCGCCCATGGACATGGACATCACGGCCATGCGTACGGCGATGCCATTGGTTACCTGCCCCAGAATCACGGACTGGGGGCCGTCCGCGACGGCGGATTCAATCTCCACGCCCCGGTTGATCGGCCCCGGGTGCATCACCAGTGCGCCGGGGTTGGCATAGGCCAGCTTCTCACGGGTCAGACCGTACATGCGGTAGAACTCGCTCTCGCTCGGCAGCAGTGCCCCCTCCATACGCTCGTGCTGGAGCCGCAGCATGATGATCACGTCCACGTTGCGCAGCCCCTCCTCCATGCGGTGGAAAACCCGCGCGCCCAAAGCTTCGGGTTCATGGGGCAGCAGTGTGTCCGGCGCGATCAGCCGGACCTCGTCCACGCCCAGGGTGTTCAGTGCCCGGATCTGGGAGCGCGCCACCCGCGAGTGCTGGACATCGCCGACGATGGCCACCCGCAGACCGCTGAAGGTCTTCATGTGCTGGCGGATGGTCAGCATATCGAGCATGGCCTGGGTGGGGTGTTCATGACGCCCGTCGCCGGCGTTGATGATGGCCACATCCGGCGTGACGGACTGGGCCACGAAATGCGGCGCCCCGCTCTGGGAGTGGCGCATCACGAACATGTCGCTGGCCATGGCGCGCAGGTTGAGCAGGGTGTCCGAGAGGGATTCGCCCTTGGAGGTCGCGGAAGTACCGATGTCGAGGTTCAGCACATCCGCCGAGAGACGCTTGGCGGCCAGTTCGAAGGTGCTGCGGGTGCGGGTGCTGGGCTCGAAAAAGAGATTTACCACGGTGCGACCGCGCAGAAGCGGTACCTTCTTGATGGTGCGCTCACCCACTTCGATAAAGGAATCGGCGGTGTCCAGAATGCGTGTGAGCAGAGCCTGGTCCAGTCCTTCAATCGCGAGAAAGTGGCGCAGCTCGCCATCGGCGGTCAGCTGGAGATCGCGGCTGGTCTCAGGCATCGGGCACCTCCTCCACCGCCAGTTCCAGACTCTCCGGCCCCCGGAGCTTGATGCGCTGACGCGGGCCCAGGGTCTCATGGGTGCCGGTCACGTCGGGCTGGATCGGCAGCTCACGCCGACCCAGGTCGACCAGCGCGGCCAGGGTAATCGACTCAGGACGCCCGTAGTCGAAGAGTTCATTCATGGCGGCGCGGATCGTACGACCGCTCATGATGACGTCGTCCACCAGCAGCAGGTGCTGGCCCTCGGTCTCGAACGGCAGCCGCGAGGGGCTGACCCGGGGGTGAAGCCCGATGCGGCTGAAGTCGTCCCGGTAGAAGGTAATGTCCAGTTCGCCGCATTCGGCCTGGATGCCAAGGCGTTCGCGCAGCGCCTGCGCGACCCAGACACCGCCGGTGCGGATGCCCACGGGGCACAGGCTGGAAAGACCCCGCGCATTGATGTGCTCGCGCAGGTCGTCGGTCATCCGGTCCAGAAGCTGTTCAATATCCTGCACGGAGGCTCCTGTAGTCAGTCACTGGCCGAGGCGCACCAGGTCTCGAGGATCAGCTCCGCCGCGCGCCGGTCCACGCCCTCATCCGCGTGATCCGGCACCCGGCCCTGTGCCAGCGATTCCTGCTTGGCCTCATGGGTGGTCAGGCGTTCGTCCACCATGGTTGCGGGGCGATGATAGCGCCCTTCGAGCCGTCGTGCGAACTTGCGGGCCAGATGGCACAGCCAGGTCTCGGTGCCGTCCATGTTCAGCGGCAGCCCCACCAGGAACAGATCTGGCTGCCAGTCCTCGACCAGCTCCGCCACCTGGTTCCAGTCCGGGATCCCGTCCCGCGCCTTCAGCCGCGCCTTGCCGGAACCGTACCCGAGCATCTCCTGCCCCACCGCCACACCGATCCACTTCTCACCGAAATCGAAGGCCATCAGGCTCCGGCTCTCAGGCATGCCCCACGCCTCCACTGAGGTGGCCGGGACTCACGCCCAGTTTCTCCAGGGCGGCGTTGAGACGCTGCCCCGGTTCACGCTCGAACAGGATGGTTTCGTCCGCCGGGCAGGTGAGCCAGGCATCCCCCGCCAGTTCTTCCTCCAGCTGCCCCGGCGACCAGCCGGCATACCCCAGCAGCATCAGGAAGTCCGCCGGCCCTTCGCCCACGGCGATGGCACTGAGAATGTCCCGCGAGGTGGACAGCGCCAGGGTGTCGGTCAGTGCCAGCGAGCTCTGCCAGTGGCCCACCGGCCGGTGCAGGACAAAGCCGCGTTCGGGCTGGACCGGGCCGCCCTGGTAGACGGGCTCATGGGGAGGCTCGCCTTCCATCGACAGCTGCGACAGAAGATCCCCCAGGTCGAGATCCAGCGGGTGGTTGATGGTCAGGCCCATGGCCCCCTCATCACTGTGCTCACAGATATAGGTGAGCGACCCCTCGAAGCGCGGATCCGCCAGGTAAGGGGTGGCGATGAGGAACTGATTCGTCAGGAATTCCGGCTGCGTGCTCATGGCCGCAGTATTCCTTGCCTGCGGCGTGCGTACAAGAGGGGTTATCCCCTATCCGGGGCGCTGCCGCTGAGACCGCGCGGCTGGAACGACCAGGTGCGGATGATCTCGAGCACATCCTGTTCCTCGGCCATGCGTCCGCTGAAGGCCTCGAACGGGCTCGCCTGGCGGACGATGCGCCGGGCCGCGTCATCCAGAACCGCGTGCCCCGAGGACTGCAGGACCTCCAGCTCGCGCAGGCTGCCATCGCGGTTGATGGCGACCAGCATGCGCACCTGGCCGTGCAGCCCCCGCCTGCGCGCCTCCTCTGGGTAGTTGAGGTTGCCCGTGCGCTCAATGGTCTGCTGCCAGTTGCGCACATAGGCGGCGCCGGCATCCTCCATCGTGGAGACGGCGGTGACCCGTGTGATACGGGGGCGTTTGGCGTACTGGTTCTGCTGCTGGCTGAGTCGGGCCTCCAGGCTGGCGATGTCCTGGCTGCGTTCCCGGAGGGTTTCATGGGGATTGTCCCGCTCCGGGGCCTCCCGGTCTTCCTCGCTGTCCTCCGGCACCTCGCGGCGGGATTCGGCCTGCGTGGTGACACGGCTGGTGGTTCCGCCACTCTCGGGCCGGGGTTCGGGCCGCGGCGGCACGGCCTGGCGGGTTTCGGGGGCGGACAGCGGCGCCGGCTCGGTGGCCGTAACCTCCTGGACGGAGTCCGCATCACCACTGCCCTTCTGGGCCGCCTCCGCCAGGAAGTCCGCGTCCTCGGGCGTCTCCGCGCTCGGCTGGGTGGCCAGGGTCACGTCCATGCTGTGATCCGTGGTCGAGGGGTCTTCCGGCGCGAACCCCACCCCCAGGATCAGTACACCGTGAAACACCAGGGCTGCAAAGAGCGTCAGCCCCAGGCGATCCGTATGCGTTACCTCCGCCACAACAGCCCTCAGCCGGCCCGGTTGTCCAGGCGCACTGCAATGGCCTCCATCAGGCGTCCGCCGATGTCGTCGTCAAAGGCCCGGTCAAGCTCGCGCACACAGGTGGGGCTGGTCACATTCACTTCCGTCAGGTAGTCGCCAATCACATCAATGCCAACGAACAGCAGACCCCTCGCCTTCAGGGCCGGGCCCACCTGCTCACAGATCCAGCGGTCCCGGTCGGTCAGTTCTCGCCCGACGCCCTGTCCGCCGGCGGCGAGGTTGCCACGGCTCTCACCGGCACCGGGGATGCGCGCCAGCGAATACGGCAGCGGTTCGCCGTCGATCATGAGGATGCGCTTGTCACCGTCACGGATCTCCGGGAGGTAGCGCTGGGCCATGGCGGTCCGCGTACCGTCCTCGGTCAGGGTCTCGAGGATGACACTCAGATTCTCATCGTCGGGGCGTACCCGGAAGATGGACTTACCGCCCATGCCGTTCATGGGCTTCATGATGACGTCGCCGTGCTCTGCGTGGAACTCACGCAGCCGCTGCGGGTCCTGGCTGACCACCAGCGGCGGAATGCACTGGGGAAAGCGCGTCGCGAACAGCTTCTCGTTGCAATCACGTAATGTATGCGGCGGGTTGAGCACCAACGCGCCCTGGCCCTCCGCCATCTCCAGAATCCAGGTGGCCATGGTGAAGGCGTCGTCCACCGGCGGGTCCTTGCGCATCAGGATGACGTCCAGCTCACCCAGATCCTGATCCCGGGTCTCGCCGAACTCATGCCAGTGCTGCGGATCGTCAAACACCTCCAGTTCGCGCGTCCTGGCCCGGGCCGCACCATCGCGCACGTAGAGGTCGTCGAGCTCCATGTAGCGCAGCGCCCAGCCACGGCGCCTGGCCGCCAGCAGCAATGCCAGCGTGGTGTCCTTCTTGAAACTGATCCGTTCGATCGGATCCATGACCACACCCAGGGTCACACTCATCAGGGGGCCTCCCGGAGACGGATTAACGGACCGGCAATGTGCCGGAAATGCGTGCCAGAGAATACCTGCTATGCTGGAAAAAGGGCAGCGGTTCTGCAAGCTGGCTTTGCAGGCTGTTGCATGGCGCCCATATAGTGAGACAGATCACAATCAGTGACACGGTGCCGCTGGAGGCCCGGGCCATCGTCCGCTATAACAGTGGGGCTATATAGAACATGCACGGGATCTGTGTTAAAACGGCGCCTCTTACTGAGGCCGAAGCACGGGCACTGGACGCCATCCGGGCCGCCGACAACAATAATGATCTCTATCTCTAGCGCAGGGCTGTTGGACAATGGACGATAACTTCGAAAACCTCAAAGTCATGGTGATCGACGACAGCAAAACCATCCGTCGCACCGCTGAAACCCTTCTCAAGAAAGTGGGCTGCGAAGTCATCACCGCCACCGATGGCTTTGACGCACTCGCCAAGATCGCGGACTCCCAGCCGGACATCATCTTCGTGGACATCATGATGCCACGGCTTGATGGCTATCAGACCTGCGCCCTGATCAAGAACAATGATGCCTTCAAGCAGACACCCGTGATCATGCTGTCGAGTAAGGACGGCCTCTTCGACAAGGCCAAGGGCCGCATCGTGGGGTCGGACCAGTATCTGACGAAGCCCTTCAGCAAGGATGAGCTGCTCGGCACCATCCGCGACCACATGCCCGCACGCCAGGAATAACAGCGCCGGCATGCCCATCATTTGACGACCCAGAGTAGAGGAACCCATGGCTCGCATCCTGATCGTTGACGACTCACCCACAGAGGTGAAAAAGATCTCCGGACTGCTGACCAAGAACGGCCACGAAGTGCTCAGTGCCGACAATGGCTCCGACGGCGTGGCCATCGCCCGTTCGGAGCAGCCGGATCTGGTCCTCATGGACGTGGTCATGCCTGGACTGAACGGCTTCCAGGCGACCCGGCAGCTGACCCGCAGTTCGGAAACCCAGCACATCCCGGTGGTCATCGTGACTACCAAGGACCAGGAAACAGACCGTGTCTGGGGCACGCGCCAGGGCGCCCGTGGCTATCTGGTCAAGCCTGTGCCCGAGGACGAGCTGCTCAAGACCATCGACGACCTGCTGAGCTGAACAGGAGCTCCGGATGTCCGCGCAGGCCACTTCCCCCGAAGCCGATCCGTTCAGCGTCCTGACCGACATTGCCCGGCGCAGCCGTGAACAGGCGGCCGGGCTGCCCAAGCAGGAAGAAGCGGTCGAACTGTTCAGCGGTATCGGGTTCACCCTGGCGGGCCAGCGGTATGTGGCCCCCATGGGTGAGGTGGTCGAAATCCTGGACGTCCCCCGGTTCACTCCAGTTCCCGGCGTCCGTGCCTTCATGCTCGGCGTCGCCAACGTCCGTGGCCGTCTGCTTCCGATCACCGATCTGGCCCTCTACTTTGGTCTACCCAGGCCCGCCGGCGCCCTGCGTGAACGCCGCGTGCTGGTCATCGAACAGGGCAACCTGTTCAGCGGGCTGGTGGTGGATGACGTGCTCGGAATGCAGTACTTCAGTGTCGACAGTCATGTGCCGGACCCGGAAGATCCTCCCGCCGCGGTGAAACCCTGCCTGCGGGGGGCTTACCAGCGCAGCGACGAGGTGTGGAACGTGTTTTCCACGCTGGCGCTGGCCGAGAATGAACAGTTTCTGGATGTGGCGCACTGGTAGTGCGCGCGTGGTAGCCACCGGATCCATCAATCAAAAACAACATCAGAGTGACAGGCCAGGAGCCGAAAATGCAGAACCGTGCCGGAAAATTCATCTCAGCGCAGAGCGCCAACCGGCCCATTGTGGGTCTGATCGGTCTGCTCGGGGTGCTGACCATTGCGCTGGTGGTGGTGCTGTTCCTGATCAACCGCAACAGCAGCCATGATGCCCAGTACATCGACTACGCGGGTGACCTGCGGGTGCTCTCCCAGGAGATCGCCAAGAACGCCACCGAGGCCGCCGGCGGCACCGAGTCGGCCTTCGACCAGCTCCAGAGCTCCCGCGACCGGTTCGATGAGCTCTGGGGCTATCTGCGCGAAGGCAACCCGGAAACCGGCCTGCCCCCGCTCGAGCTCACCGGGGAAACCGGGGTGCAATCGCTGTGGAACGATGTACGGACCAACGCGGATGAGATCCTCGCCACCCGCGGCGCCGTCCTGGAACTGCACCAGGTGGCCGGCGAACTCAACAGCATCATTCCGGACCTGCAGGTGGAATACGAGGACGTGGTGGACATCCTCATCAACACCGAAGCAGCCCCCCAGCAGATCTCACTGGCCCAGCGCCAGTCGCTGCTGGCCGAGCGTATCGCCCGGAGCGTGAACAATATCCTCAGTGGTGACGAGGACGCGGTGGTGGCCGCCAACCAGTTTGGCCAGGACGCCCAGCGCTTCGGCCGGGTGCTCAACGCCCAGCTTCGCGGCGACGAGTCCATGGATGTGAGCGCGCTGGAGGATCCGGACGCGCAGTTCATCCTCGAATATGTCGAGAACGAGCTCTTCAGCGTGGTGGACGAAAACGTCGACCGGATCCTCAACTTCTCCCCGGACCTGTTCCAGGCGCGGGA
The DNA here is from genome assembly GCF_913056445.1 of uncultured Halovibrio sp. Lineage (NCBI taxonomy): Bacteria > Pseudomonadati > Pseudomonadota > Gammaproteobacteria > Oceanospirillales > Halomonadaceae > Halovibrio > uncultured Halovibrio sp. Next base: position 140,429 of record NZ_CAJXMA010000001.1, on the reverse strand, counting down.
CTCCGCCAACACCATTTTCAGCCAGAGCCCTGAACTGCTCAGCGAAACCTCGGAGCTGGTCTCCCTGGTGCAGAACCGCAGCCACATCGTCACGCCGCTGTGGGCCTACGTGATCCTCATCGCCATCCTGGCCAACATCATCGCCATCGGCGTGGCTCTGTATCAGGCCTCGCAACGGCGGCTGCGCGAGACCCAGGAGCAGAACGAACAGAACCAGAACGCCATCCTGCGGCTGCTGGACGAACTGGCCGACCTCGCCGACGGTGACCTGACCACCGAGGCCACGGTCACAGAGGACTTCACCGGTGCCATCGCCGACTCCATCAACTACGCCATCGACCAGATGCGCACCCTGGTGCAGTCGATTCGCGACACGGCCGTGAACGTGGCCTCCTCCGCCGAGCAGACCCAGGCCACGGCGAAACAGCTGGCCGAGGCCTCGGAGCATCAGGCCCAGGAGATTGCCGGTGCCTCGGCAGCCGTGAACGAAATGGCCGTTTCCATCGACCAGGTGTCGTCGAACGCCTCCGAATCCTCCTCAGTGGCGGAACGCTCGGTATCCATCGCCAAGAAGGGCGCCGAAGTGGTGCAGAACACCATCAAGGGCATGGACGACATCCGCGAGCAGATCCAGGAGACCTCCAAGCGGATCAAACGCCTGGGTGAATCCTCCCAGGAGATCGGCGACATCGTATCGCTGATCAACGACATCGCCGACCAGACCAACATCCTGTCGCTGAACGCCGCCATCCAGGCCTCCATGGCCGGTGACGCGGGCCGTGGCTTCGCAGTGGTCGCGGACGAAGTCCAGCGGCTGGCGGAACGCTCCTCCGCAGCGACCAAGCAGATCGAGGCCCTGGTCAAGACGATCCAGTCCGACACCAACGAGGCCGTCATCTCCATGGAGCACACCACCTCCGAGGTGGTGCGTGGCGCCCGACTGGCCCAGGACGCCGGTGTGGCACTGGAAGAGATCGAGAACGTTTCCACCAACCTGGCGGAACTGATCCAGAACATCTCCAATGCCGCGCGCCAGCAGTCGTCTTCAGCGGCGCACATCTCCAACACCATGAACGTGATCCAGGAGATCACCTCGCAGACGTCCTCAGGCACCAACCAGACCGCCGAGTCCATCGGCAATCTGGCGGAGATGGCCGCCGAGCTGCGTGAGTCCGTGGCCGGGTTCAAGCTGCCGGAGACGGCCGGCGAGGGCGAGGAGGCACAACCAGCGCCGGAAGCCCCGCAGATTTCCAACGAGGACGAGCCCATGGATGACGGGGATGACAGCGACCAGGATGTCCCGACAGTCCGTTAATCAGAACCAGCGGTCAGGTGCGGGCGTACCATGGTCAATGCTGAAAACGACAACCCATCCACAATGGCCATGCCCGGCTTCGCGCCGGGAATGGCTATGGATGATGCCCAGTTCGAGCAATGGCGGGACCTGCTTGAATCGCGTACCGGCATGACGCTGACCCCGGAGCGGCGCTCCTTCCTGGAAGCCAATGTGGGCACCCGCCTCCGGGAACTCGGTTTTCCCAGCTATCAGGCCTACTACGAGAAGGTCATGTACGGACCCGGGGCCATCGCCGAATGGGCGACCCTGGTGGACCGGCTGACCGTTCAGGAAACCCGCTTTTTCCGCGACGCGGATGCGTTTGAACTGGTAGCCGATTATGCCCGCGAGCGCTATCGGGAGCCCAACTGCAGAACACTGGAGGCCTGGAGCCTGGGCTGCGCCACCGGCGAGGAAGCCTACACCCTGGCCATGATCCTGCATAAGGCGGCCAGCGAGGCAGCAGGACGCCGCTATTTCGGCGTTACTGGCACCGACATCAGCCTGGTGGCACTGGATAAAGCCCGCCACGGTGTATACGGACCGCGTCGGCTGGCGGGCACGGCCCCTTACTGGCAGTCACACTATTTCGAGACCCTTACAGACAACAGTGTCTCCGTGATTCCGGAGCTCAGGAAGCGCGTCAGCTTCTCCCAGCTCAATATTGTTGAACTGCGACACGCGCCCATGCACGGCATGGACATCATTTTCTGCCAGAATGTACTGATCTACTTCCGCCGCTGGCGGCGGCGGGACATCGCCAACCGACTGGCCGATCTGCTCGCCCCGGGCGGACTGCTGATTCTCGGGCAGGGCGAACTGACAGACTGGCAGCACCCGGAGCTGACCCCTGTGGCAGCACGTAAGGTCCTCGCCTGGCAGCGATCGGACCCCCAGAATGGCAACCGGAGTGATCATGGCCCAGCACGATGACAGCCTTTCCCTCCATTGGGTGAGGGGCGAAATCCAGGAAACGCTCAGACAGAGCCAGCATGCGCTGGAAGCCTTTGCCGAGAACCGCGAGGATCTGGCCCAGCTCCGGTTCTGCCTGAACCACCTGCACCAGGTTCACGGAACACTCCGGATGGTCCAGCTCGAGGGCGCCAGCCTGGTCGCGGCGGAGATGGAAGCCCTGGCCGAAGCCCTGCTCAACCATGAACCCGGGGACAGCGACACGGCCATCGGCAGCCTGATGCAGAGCATCCTGCAGCTGCCGGATTACCTCAGTACCCTGCACTCCCGCGGCGAGGATGTGCCACTGCGGCTGCTGCCGCTGCTCAATGACCTGCGGGCCGCACGCGGCGAGACCTTCCTCTCCGCCAGCGCCCTGTTCAACCCGGATCTGAGCCCGGCACGTTTTCAGGCACCGGCCCAGGTCAACCAGCGCCTAACCGCCTCCGGTGTGCTCGACAAGGTGCGCAAGCTCCAGCAGATGTTCCAGTTCGCCCGTGCCGGCCTGGAGCGGGGCGAGGATGTGGACACCCACCTGGACTATCTCGACAAGGTCATCACCCGGTTGATCAAACTCTGCCAGAGAACCCCACAGGGTGAGATCTGGCAGGCCGCGGGCGCCCTTGTTGATACCCTGAAATCCGGCCACAACCCCATGGGCGCAGCCACCCTGGCACTGATCAGCGATCTCGATGGCGAGCTGGAGCGGCTGATCAGCGAAAGCGACACCATCCTCAGCCAGTCCGTTCCCGAGGATACCCTCAAGAACCTGCTCTATTACGTTGCCCGTGGCGTGGACTGCGAGAGCGAGCGCGTCAGCACCATGGTGGAACGCTACCGCCTGCGGGAAGCGCTCCCGGACGACACCGGCGACCACGGCCAGAGCCAGGCGCCGGCGCGGGCGGCCATGACCTCGGTGGTGGAAGTGCTTACCGAGGAACTCAACACCATCAAGGACCGGCTTGACCTGTTCGTGCGTGCCCACGAGCGCAGCAACGCCGATCTCGCGGAACTTCTACCCGGGCTGCGCCAGGTGGCCAACACCCTCGCCATGCTGCGACAGGGCACCAGCCAGCGGGTCATCAACGACCAGATCGAACGGATCGAGCAACTTTCAGCCAGTGCGGATGCCGTGGACGACGGCACACTGATGGACATCGCCGGGGCACTGCTCTATGTGGAAGCCGCGATCTCCGGCCTCTCTGAAGGCGAGAGCCAACAACCGTCCGATGCCGGGCACGGTACCGATCACCGCATCACCGGCATCCAGGCCACCGAAGCCGGCGGCGCCGTGCTGCGCGAATCCCGCAACGCGCTGGAGCAGGTGAAGACCGGTGTGGTCAACTTCATCGCATCCCAGTGGAATACCGAAGCCATCAGTGGCGTGCCGGAACTGCTCTACAGCATCCGCGGCAGCCTGCACCTGATTCCGCTGGAACGCACCGCCACCGCCTTGGGGGCCTGCGAGCGTTTCATCCAGGACGTGCTGATTGACGGCGTCTGGACTCCCAACTGGGAACAGCTCGATACCCTCGCGGACGCCATCACCAGCATCGAATATCACCTGGAAAGGCTGATGGACGGCATCGACGACAACGATGCCATCCTGGCCATGGCCGAGGAACGCCTGGAAAGTCTCGGGTTCCCACCCGGACGCGAACCGACCCGCACCGCCCCCGAACCGGAAGCCGATGAAGCCACCGAAGCGGCGCCCGCCGACAGCCCTGCCGCCGCCACCGCGGAGCCGCCCAAGGAGCGCGATTCCGAACTGCTGGATGACGACATCCTTGAGATCTTTGTGGAAGAGGCCGATGAAGTTCTGGAGGCCATCCAGCAGCATTACCCGACCTTCCGGGCTGACTACGAGAACCATCAGGCACTCAGCGAAGTGCGCCGCGCCTTCCATACCCTCAAAGGCAGCGGCCGCCTCGTGGGAGCAACCAGCATCGGCGAGCTTGCCTGGTCGGTCGAGAACCTGCTGAACCGCGTTCTGGACCGCTCCATCCAGCCCGGTGAGCGCATTATGAGCCTGCTCGACCGGGTGATCGAACGACTCCCCGGTCTGATCCAGTCCTTCCGTGACGGTGAGGCCACCGGCGATGTGGACGACCTGATGAACGAGGCACACGGCCTCGCGGATACCCGCAACGCCGAAGAGCCCGAGGACACGGACGCGGAGCACGCCGTTCGCGAGGAGCCAGAGCCAGAGCCAGAGCCAGAGCCAGAGCCAGAGCCAGAGCCAGAGCCAGAAGACAGGGAAACAGACACGGAGCCACAGCCTGAAGCCAGCGCAGCGTCGGCACCGGAAACAGAGGCGGCAACCGCCGACGAGCCGCTGGTGGACCAGGAGATCCTCGATATCTTCATCGAGGAGGCAGAGGAAGTCCTGGAAACCATCCATGAATACCTGCCTCGGCTGCTGGAAAGCTACGAGAACACCAGCGCCCTCACCGAAGTCCGCCGCGCCTTCCATACCCTCAAGGGCAGCGGACGCATGGTCGAGGCGGAACGCATCGGCGAACTGGCCTGGGCGGTGGAGAACGCTCTCAACCGCGTCCTGGACGGCACCCTCTTCATGAGCGATGACATGGCATCGGTGCTGCAGGAGGTGACCGATGCCATCCCCACCCTGGTGGAAGACTTCCGGCAACAGCGCGCACCCTCCATTGACACCACACGGCTTGGGGAGCGCGCCAATGCCCTGGCACGTGGTGAGGTTCTGGACACCGAACCCATGCCGGAAGCCGAGCCCGAAGCCCCGGCTCCCGAAGCCCCGGCCGAAGAGCCAGCAGACGTCGAAGAGCCCGAGCTCGACCCGATGCTCATGGACATCTTCCGTTCCGAGGCCGACAGCCACCTGGAGGCGCTGGACACCTTCCTGGCGGACGCCGAAGACCAGGAAACAGCCGACTACACCGATAACCTGTCGCGCGCGCTGCACACCCTCAAGGGCAGCGCACACACCGCCGGCATTGAGCCCATCGCCCGGGTCACCGCGCCCATGGAGAAGTTCGTCAAACGGGCCCGGGCCGCGGGCGACCGGGCCGACGCCGATGTGATCAGCCTCATCCGGCGGGTGCGCGACTTTGTGCAGGCGGGGCTCGATCGCCTGACCAGCGATCCCCTGACCCCGCTCGACGGAACGGATGCGTTCCTCACCGACCTGCGGGAGCTGCACCAGGCACGTTACCCCGACGAGGCGCCCCCGGCCGGCACCACCTCGCCCGAGACCGGGGCGGCCGGCGACAACAGCCTGATCAGCATCTTCCTCAATGAAGGCATTGAACAGCTGCTCGACGCCGACCAGACCCTTGAGCAGTGGCTGGAGGGCAATACGGGCGAAGCGCCCCTGCAGGCCCTGATCGACAGCCTGGCCACGCTCAGTGCCAGTGCCGACCGCGCCCAGGTGCAGCACGTCAGTGAACTCGCCGGGGCCCTGCAGCACCTCTACGAGGAAGTCATCGAAACCACGGATCTGCCCGTGGACCAGCTGACACCGCTGCTGCGGGAAGCCCACGAGGCCATGATCAACCTCATGGACCAGCTGGCCGCGGGGCTTGCCACCGAATCCCCGGCCGGGCTCGTGACCCGCCTCAACGAACAGGCGGCAGACCTGCGTCAGGCCCGCACTGACGCCGAACAACAGGTCTTCGAGGAACGCTTTGGCGGGGATCTGGCGTCCATGGACGAAGCCCTGAACGAAGACATCGAAGCGGAACCGGCACCTGAGCCTGAGCCTGAGCCTGAGCCTGAGCCTGAGCCTGAGCCTGAGCCTGTAGAACAGGATGAGACCGCCAGTGGCGGGGAGGCCAGCGCGGACATCGACCCGGAACTGGCGGAAATCTTCCTCGAGGAAGCCCATGAACTGATCGACAGCACCGGGGAGGCGCTGCACCAGTACATTTCCGAACCGGACAACACCGAGCTGGCCAAAACGCTCCAGCGTGAGTTGCATACCCTCAAGGGTGGCGCCCGTATGGCGGAGATCGCGCCCATCGCGGACCTGTCGCACTCGCTGGAGGACCTGTTCGAGCGCGTGGCCGAAGGGCGACTGGCGCTGGGCGAAGCCACTGGCGAAACCCTGCTCGCCTGCCATGACGCACTGGCGCGGATGGTGGATCAGACCAGTGCCTTCCAACCCTGTGAACCGGCGGATGAGCTGACCGAAAGGGTGCACGCCCTGATGCGGGGCGAAACGGCCACCCCGGCAGCAGAGACCGAAGCCAAAGAGCCCGAGCCCGAAACATCGGAGCAGGCATCGGCAGCGGAAACCGCCGCCGAACCCGAAGCAGAGCCCACAAGCGCGCCCGAAAATGAACTCAGTGTTCTCTTCCTGGACGAAGCCCGCGAGATTGAGAATGCCCTGGAGCAGGCCGTCCGGGACTGGGAAGGCGACCCCGAACAGGGTGAGCCCATGGCGCGGATGCGCGAAGAGCTCCACACCCTCAAGGGCGGTGCCCGCCTGTCCGAACTCGAATCCATTGCCGAGCTCGCGGATACCTGGGAAAGCACCCTCGACAGCGTCATCGAAGGCGCCGGCGACAGCCACCAGGCCCTGAGCTTCAGCCAGCAGAGCCTGACCCGGCTGGGCGGAATGCTCGACCGGGTCGAGGCCGGTGAGTCACTCGCGGCCGATGCGACCGGAGCGGAAGCCGGCGAAGCCACAACGGGCGACGAGGCGGAAGACGACCCCAGCAACGTGGATCCGGAAGTCCTCGAGATCTTCCTGGAGGAAGCCGGCGAGCTGGTGGACACCCTGGATCACACCCTGGCCGCCTGGCAGAGAGCCGAGGACGGCGATGAAGCCGCCCACAGCCAGGAAGCGCAGCGCGCCCTTCACACCATCAAGGGCGGCGCCCGGCTGGCCGAGCTGACCACCCTGGGTGAAAAGGCCCACCGGTTCGAGAGCCTGCTCTCGCGCATTGAATCCGAGGGCAATCAGCCCTCGGAAGCCCAGTGGGAGGAAATCCACGGCCTCCACGACGAGATCATCAGCCGCGTGGAACAGGTCCGCCGCACCTGGCAGGGGGATACGGGGGAGGAACCGTCCGGGGCGGCAACCGAGGCCCCGCAGGCACAGGAGCCGGAAGCACCCGCGGAAACCGCTGAGTCACCGCAAGAGCCCGCGCAGCCCGAGGCACAGACCACCCCGGAACCGAGTCCCGCGGGCCAGGAGACCCAGCCCCAGCAGCAGGCCCGGGACCAGCGCCGGGCCGAACTGGCCCGCAGCGCCCAGGAGACCCTGCGGGTCAATGCCCAGCTCATGGACGAGATGGTCAACCTCGCCGGTGAGACCAGTATCACCCGCGGTCGGCTGGAGCAGCAGATCAGCGACTTCAGCCATACCCTGGACGAAATGGCGGCCACCACCGACCGCCTGCGCGAGCAGCTGCGCCGGATGGAGATCGAGACCGAAGCCCAGATCCTGCACCGCGCCGAACAGGAATTCGGTCCGGACTACGACCAGGACTTCGACCCGCTGGAAATGGACCGCTACTCGGCCATCCAGCAGCTGTCACGGGCCCTGTCGGAATCCGCCTCGGACCTTGCCGACCTGCGCGAGACCATGAGCGACAAGGTGCGTGATGCCGAGACGCTGCTGCTGCAGCAGCAACGCACCAACACCGAGCTCCAGGAAGGGCTCATGAAGACGCGCATGGTGCCGTTCTCCTCGATGGTGCCGCGCCTGCGCCGGATCGTGCGCCAGATCTCCGGCGAGACCGGCAAGAAGGCCCACTTCGAGGTGAACAACGCCGAGGGGGAACTGGACCGGACGGTACTGGACCGCATGGTGGCACCACTGGAGCACATGCTGCGCAACGCCATCGACCACGGCATCGAGGATGCCGGCGAACGCGAACAGGCCGGCAAGCCCGCCACCGGCAACGTGCGCCTGGACCTCAGCCGCGAAGGCGGCGAAGTGGTCCTGCGCCTCAGGGACGACGGCGGCGGGATCGACACGGAAAAGGTCCGCCAGAAGGCCATCAAGCAGGGACTGCTGGAAAGCGGCGAGGACCTGACCGATCACGAGATCCTGCAGTTCATCCTGCAGCCGGGCTTCTCCACCGCTGCCTCCGTCACCCAGATCTCCGGGCGTGGCGTGGGCATGGACGTGGTCGCCAGCGAAATCAAGCAGCTCGGCGGCAGCCTGGACATCGACTCCACCCTGGGCGAAGGCACCATCTTCACGGTGCGGCTGCCGTTCACGGTGTCCGTGAACCGGGCGTTGATGGTCACCATCGGAGACGACTACTACGCCATCCCGCTGAACACCATCGAAGGCATTGTGCGGGTCTCCACCTATGAGCTGGAGGAGTATTACCAGCCCAACGCCCCCATGTACGAGTACGCCGGCCAACAGTACCGCCTGCAGTACCTGGGCGCCCTGCTCAATTCCGAGAGCCAGCCGAAGCTCCAGGGTCAGGCCCTGCCGCTGCCCGTGATGCTGGTGCGTGGCGCCGACCAGCCCATGGCCCTGCAGGTGGACAGCCTGATGGGCAGCCGCGAGATCGTGGTCAAATCCCTGGGGCCACAGTTCGGCAGCGTTCGCGGCGTCTCCGGTGCCACTATCCTTGGTGATGGTAACGTTGTGGTGATTCTCGACCTGCCGGCCATGATCCGTGGCGACATCCTGGCCCAGCGCCAGCGCATGCTGGCCCATGTTGAGACCGGCGAGACGCCGCGTGAACAGCGCGCCACACAGGTCATGGTGGTGGACGACTCGGTTACGGTCCGCAAGGTCACCTCGCGGCTGCTGGAACGCCACGGTATGGAGGTGCTGCTGGCCAAGGACGGGCTGGACGCCGTCGGCCAGCTCCAGGACCGGCGCCCGGATATTGTCCTGCTGGACATCGAGATGCCGCGTATGGATGGCTTCGAAGTGGCCAGCTTCATCCGGCATGACAGTAAGCTCAGCGACGTGCCCATCATCATGATCACGTCCCGGACCGGCGATAAGCACCGGGAGCGGGCCGAGGCCATTGGCGTCAACCATTACCTCGGCAAGCCGTTCCAGGAGCAGGAGCTGCTGGACACCATCATGGAGCATGCCAGCGTCGGAGCGGAGCAATGAGCACGGGCAGGGGCGTGATCGTCATCGCCGACGACGTGCTCCAGCGCCACCGGCTGCAGCAGGCGCTGGACCGGCACGGCCTGCCCGTCGCGTTCATCGGCGACCCGGAGCGTTTTGCCACCCTGGACCCGGCCCCCGAGTCGGATCTCTGCCTGGTGGAACTCACCGATGAGGAGGAATATCCGGAGCTGATCGAGGCGCTGCTGGCGGAGGACGAGCGCCCCCTGCTGTTCGGCCCGGGCGCGGCACCGGAGCCGGGTCGCCAGGAATACGTGCGCTGGGAGCGGCGCCTGTTCGCCAAGCTGGAGGACCAGCTGGGCCGCCTGGAGGCTCTTGAGAATGAAGGCAGCCTGGATGCACTGGCCGCGCAGCCGGAAACCCGGGAACGCCTGCCCATGCCCAACTGGCTGGAACCTGTGGGAGAGGACGAACCGGCCCGGGAGCTCTGGGTTCTGGGCGCCTCACTGGGTGGCCCCGCGGCAGTGAAGGCCTTCCTCGATGCCCTGCCCGGGCGTCTGCCCATCGCCTTCGTCTACGCCCAGCACATCGATGCCCATTTCAGCAGCGTGCTCAGCCGGGTGCTGACCCGCGACTCGGAATGGCATCTGGTCAATGCCGAACAGGACCGCACGCTGCGCTGCGGTGAGATCCTGCAAGTGCCCGTGGAACAGGCGCTCTGGCTGGACGGGGACGCCCGGATCCAGCTACACGAGGAGTCCTGGTCCGGCCCCTACGGCCCCTCCATCGACCAGGTGATGACCCACATCGCCCGGGTGCACGGCGGCCACTGTCACAGCATCATCTTCAGCGGTATGGGCAACGACGGCGCTCTGGCCGCGCCCGCCCTCAACCAGGCGGGCGGTCACGTCTGGGTCCAGCGCCCGGATACCTGCGCCAGCCCGGCCATGCCGGAATCCGTCCAGGCCACCGGCACGGTGGATTTCCAGGGCGATCCACGCGAGCTGGCGGCACGGCTTCTGCGCGTGCTCGAGGAACAGACCCTGCTGACGGGCCGCTCCCGATGCCATTCAGCCTGATTCGACCTGCAAGGAACCCATCATGGCGGAGAACCCCGAACAACTGTCCTGCGTGCTGATCCCGGTCCAGGACACCACCCTGCTTCTGCCCAACGTCTCCATCGCCGAGATCGTGGACTACGAGCCCGACCCGGCGGACGAGGACCAGGAATGGGTGCTCGGCCGGCTCCAGTGGCGGGGCGTGAGTCTGCCGGTGCTGTCCTGGGAGGCAGCCAACGGCGGCGACCCCTTCCCGCCCGAGGGTCGGCGCGGGCGTATACTGGTGCTCAACACCATCACCGAACACCATGAGGCCATGCCCTTCATGGCCATGGCCACCCGGGGCATCCCCCGCCAGGCCAAGGTCAGCCCCGAGGAGCTGCGCCGGGAGCCCGAAGCAGCCGGCGACGCGACCCTGATGGAGGTCGTTTTCGAGGGGGAGCACTGTGTGATTCCGGACATGTCGGTGCTCGAGGACCTGGCCCAGCGCGCCGCCGGCTGAGGTTCCGTCCCTGTGGAGCCAGTGTTACCCTGTAACATATGACGCATCCACTGCCCTACCGCTCCCACGACCATGAGGCCTGCGTCAGCCAGGCCCTCAGCGACGCCCGACGTATCTGCGCCGAGAAAGGCGCACGCCTGACACGGCTGCGGGAACAGGTACTGGAACTGGTGTGGCAGTCCCACCGGCCCCTTGGGGCCTATGACATTCTCGATATCCTCAACGGGGAAGGCCGCCGGTCGGCACCACCCACCGTCTACCGCACTCTGGACTTCCTGCTGCAGATGGGCCTGGTTCACCGGATCGCCTCGCTCAATGCCTTTGTGGGCTGTAACCAGCCGGACCATCGCCATACCGGCTGCTTCCTGATCTGCCGCCAGTGCCACAACGTGCTGGAGATTGAGGCATCCGGCATACAGAAGGCCATCGACAGTGAGGCCCGGAGCCACGGGTTCCTGAATGAGGAGACAGTGGCCGAAGTGACCGGGCTCTGTCCCGCCTGTCGGGAGGAAGACGGCCATGACTGAACCCGTGGTATCACTGGAGGACGCCGGCCTGCGCTATGGCGAAACCCATGTCCTGCACGACCTGACCTTCAGCATGAGCGAAGGGGACATCGTCACCGTCATCGGCCCCAATGGCGCTGGCAAGACCAGCCTGATCAAGCTGATCCTGGGCATCGAGAAGCCCAGCTCCGGCCATGTGCGCCAGCGCGCGGGTACCCGGGTGGGTTACGTGCCCCAGCGCATGACCCTCCAGCCTACCCTGCCGCTGACGGTGGGCCGCTTCCTCGGGCTCGCCGGCGGCGACCCCAGCGCCATTGAGGCGGCCCTGGCGCGCACCGGCGTGGCCCAGCTGGCAGACGAGTCCGTGCATCACCTCTCCGGCGGCGAGTTCCAGCGGGTACTGCTGGCGCGGGCCATACTGCGCCGCCCCCAGCTGCTGGTGCTGGACGAACCGGCCCAGGGGCTGGACGTTAACGGCCAGTCCGCGCTCTACGAGCTGATCCGCTCCCTGCGCGATGAGCTCAACTGCGCGGTACTGACCGTCTCCCATGACCTGCACGTGGTCATGGCCTCGACGGACACGGTGCTGTGCCTGAACGGTCACATCTGCTGCCGCGGCCAGCCGGAACAGATCTCTCAGGATCCGGCCTTCACCCAGCTGTTCGGCGAAAACCTGGCCAACACCCTGGCGGTCTACCATCACCACCATAACCACAGCCATGACGTGCACGGAGAGACCGTGCCATGATCGACCTTATCCTGAACGACTTCTTCTGGCGCGCCATGGCGGGCGGCCTGATGGTGGCAACGGTCGCCGGGCCCCTGGGCTGCTTCGTGGTCTGGCGGCGCATGGCCTATTTCGGGGACACACTGGCGCACTCCGCCCTTCTGGGCATCGCGCTGGGCACCGCCTTCCAGGCCAATCTCAACCTGAGCATCGTCCTGGTGTGTGTACTGCTGGCAGTGATCCTGATGCTGCTCTCACGCCAGCAGTCACTGGCAAGCGACACCCTTCTGGGCATCCTTTCCCACAGCTCCCTGGCCATCGGGCTTGTGGTGCTGGGGATGATGCAGGATTTCAGCATCGACCTGACCGGTTACCTGTTCGGGGATCTGCTCGCCATCAACCAGCGGGACCTGCTCTGGATCGCCCTCGGCGGCGCCTTCATCCTGATGCTCACGGTCTGGCTCTGGCGCGGCCTGCTGATGATCACCATCCACGAGGAACTGGCGACAGTGGAGGGCCACCGCACCGGTCTGCTGCGGCTGGCGCTGATGCTGATGCTGTCGCTGGTGATCGCCACCGCCATGAAGATCGTGGGGGTTCTGCTGATCACCGCTCTGCTGATCATACCCGCAGCCGCCGCCCGGCCGCTGGCCGCCACCCCCGAGCGCATGGCGGTGATCGCCTCCCTGCTGGGCATGGGTTCGGTGGTGGCAGGCATGACCCTGTCCTGGCACGTGGACACCCCAGCCGGCCCCTCGGTAGTGGTGGCCGCTTTCGGTTTCTTCCTTCTCCTCTGGCTCGTGCGGGCTCGCGCGCCGGCCTGAGACACCCACCGCTTGGTCTGCGCACACCACTGCGCTACAGTGAAACAAGGCAGACAGCGGGGGAGCCAGGACGATGGAACCGGAAAGCGTACCCGATACCGATCAGCCGGGCTGGTACCGGGCACTGCCCCCGATCGTTCTGGGTGTGGGGCTGGCTCTGAGCCTGCTGCTGTGGTCCGAGACCCGCCAGGCACTGGCCCGTGCAGCCACCACCGGCGACGACCCGGTCTTCCCGGGCCTCCTTCTGCTGTGCGGTGTCCTTCTGAGCGTTGGTATGGCCCTGGTCACCTGGCAGCTCGTGCGTGCCCACCGACTCATGATCCGCCGCGAGGTGCGCCTGGAACGGCTGCGCCAGCGCGACAGCCGCGCCCTTGAGAACAAACGCCTCGAAAAAGAAGTAATGAGCCGGGCGCTTTCAGACAGTGAACAACGGACCCGTGACTTCATCCGCCTGGGCACCGGTATTGCCCTGGAGCTGGATGATGCCCGGACCATCGGCTATGTCTCGCCCCAGGTTGAAAGCTGGCTGGGGCATACCCCCTCCACTCTGGCGGGCGAATGCTTTGCCTCTCTCCTTCCGGAATCCGAACACGAGCGTCTTGATGAAGCCCTGGAAACCAGCCGTCGCGAGGCCCGCCACACCACCCTGGACACCTGGCTCACGGAGCCTGGGGGCGAGCCCCTGTCCGTGCACGTACGTATCTGCGCCATCGTGGACGCGCTTTCCCACTGCCAGGGCTTCCGTGTGGTCTGCTCACCACGTGGCCCCATTGAATAGCAGTGATTCGCCACCACCTCTGTGAGCAGAGATGACCTGAACACGGCGCCAGATTCTGAACAGAGGTTCGCCAATGGAATTCAAGGATTACTACAAGATACTGGGCGTGGACGAGGACGCCTCCAAGTCCGAGATCAAGTCCGCCTACCGCAAGCTCGCGCGCAAGTACCATCCGGATGTAAGCAAGGAAGCGGACGCCGAGGACCACTTCAAGGAAGTGAGTGAGGCCTACGAGGTCCTGAAGGACGACGAGAAACGCGCTGAGTACGACCAGCTCCGAAAGTATGGCCAGACGGCGGACGGTGGCTTTGATCCGCCGCCCGACTGGGAATCCGGTGCCAGCTTCTCGCGCGGCGGGTTCACCGGTGCGGACAGCATGGACTTCAGCGACTTCTTTGAATCCATCTTCGGCGGCGCCGGAGGCGGCTTCCGGCAGCAGCGCGGCCAGGGCTTCGCCATGCGCGGCGAGGATCTCCACCACCAGCTGTCGCTGTTCCTGGAGGAGGCCTACAACGGCTGTGAGAAGTCCCTGCGCATGCAGCAGCCGGAACCCGGGCCTGACGGCGGTGTCCAGCGCCGCGAGCGCACCCTGAAAGTGAAGGTACCCGCCGGCGTGCGCGACGGCCAGACCATACGCCTGCGCGGCCAGGGCGGGCCCGGCATGGGCAGCGGTCCGGACGGGGATCTTTATCTGGACATCCAGATCGCTCCCCATCCACACTTCAGGCTGGAGGGCGGCGATCTGTATGTGACTGTGCCCGTGACCCCCTGGGAGGCGGCACTGGGTGGTCGCATTACAGTACCCACCATGGGCGGCAAAGCGACGCTCACCATTCCGGAAGGCACGCGCGAAGGCAAAAAGCTGCGCCTGCGCGGCAAGGGCATGCCCGGTAAGACGGCCGGCGACCAGTACGTGGTACTCCAGATCGCCATGCCGCCGAAACAGACCGAGCGCAGCCGCGACCTCTTCCGCGAGCTGGGCGAGGAAGTGCCGTTCAACCCACGCGACCACCTGGGAGTCTGATCATGAGCAGCAGAACGCCTCAAGCCGAGATGATGGACGAGCTGATGCGGCTGACACTGCGCGATCTCTGCCATGACTGCCAGGTCAACGCCGAGTATGTCATCGAGCTGGTGGAGTTCGGCGTGGTACAGCCGCGCGAGGGCCGGAGCCCACGGGAATGGATCTTTGCCGGTGAGGATCTGGTCAGGGTCAAGAAAGCGGAACGGCTGCGCCGGGATCTGGACGTCAACCTGCCCGGCGTGGCCCTGTCACTGGACCTGCTTGAGGAGGTCCGCGAGCTGCGCCGACGGGTGGATGAGCTGGAAAAGGACCGGACGCGCGACTGAGCCTCAGCCCAGTTCGGACAGCGGCCTCGCCACCTGGGCCACGCGGTCGTTGTCCACCAGCTCCAGGAAGTAGTCCCCCAGCCGCTGGCTCTCAGCCATGGCCCGGCGCCAGTGGGCTTCGCGCGTGGCGTCATCGTCCCGGTAGGCCGGGAAATCCCGACGGTCCGGCAGCTTGCCATCCGGCAGCCCCTCCAGGTACGCCTGTGTGGGCGCGATCAGGACCAGGTTGCGCAGGCGCTCGGGATCCCCATTGCGCCAGGGGAGGCTCTTGTCGAACCAGCCCGGCACGATCCGCTGGGTAAAGTGCGGATAGAGGACAAGATCGTCCCCGGCGTAGGGAAGGTCCAGATGGTAATCGGTCAGGCCGCCGTCCCGGAACGAGTGGCCCGCAACACAGGGGATTGTGTCCACGGCGTTCATCACGAAGGGAATCGAGGCTGAGGCCAGCAGCGCGGCCTGCAGGTTGCCCGCGTTCAGTCCCTCATAACGCCCGGGGAAGTCGCTGAAGGCATCCAGTGGGGGCTCGGCGCGCTCATCGTGCATCACCATCCGCTCAAACCCCAGCCGGATCCAGGGCCGGTGAATGGCATTCGCCAGCACCACCGGCGCCAGACCGGCCATCAGCAGCGGCCTGTGGTCCGAAGCCACCAGCCCTTTCGAGCGTGCCACCATCACGTTCAGACGGTAACGCTGCTGCTCAAGGATGGTGGCCTCATGCCCGCCAAGCAGCGCCTGCAGCATCTCCCGGCACTGCTCGGAAACCTGCGCCGGGGTTATCCCTTTCGGAAAGCGCTGGGTGGTGTAGAGCTCCCCGAGGCGCTCCAGAGCGGCCACCGGCTCCGGCGTGCAGGCACAGGCAAAACGCCAGCTGCCAATGGACGAGCCGATCAGAGTGCGCTCTCGCGGTTCCCGTTCCAGCCAGTCCCCGAACAGTACCCGGTCCAGCCCCAGCAGCCCCAGAGCCTTGGGGCCACCCGCCGCGCCGGGAATGGTGCCCACATCCCCCGGATGGAGTCCGCGTTCACGGATACGTGCCAGGGCGCGGTCACCGGCATGGATGCTCAGGGGCGGTATGGAATCGGTCATCAGCGCGGTCAGTCATTACCCAGTGCAATACGGCGACGGAAGGCCAGGTAGTGCTGGAGCGTTTCCGCGGGCGCCTCGAAATGCGGATAGTGACCAATGTCGTCCAGCAGTGCAATCCCGCGGTCACTGACCAGCTCGCGGTAACGCGCCAGCATCGGGGCCCCGGAGACCGGATCCGCCCCGCCCCAGATCAGCAGCGCCGGCTGATCGATGGCCTGGAGCGCACCCACCCAGCGGTGCCGGTGAACCCGGCGCTCTTCCATATAGTGGATGATGCGATGGATGACGCCCCGTCCGTTGTTGTGGATCAGCAGCTGCCAGAAATCCTCGATATCCCGTGCCGTGGGCTGGGTGGCCGCGCCGAAGATGCGCCCCAGGCTGTTTTCAAACACCCGTCGGGTCAGCGCCCGGCTCACCAGCCCGCCCAGCGGCCCCAGAAGGAGTTTCTGGATCAGGATGGGCTGGTGGACCTCCGGGAAGAGCGCGGCATTCATCAGGGCGACACTCTCAAGGCGGAATCCCAGGCTGCCCTCGCGTTGGCGCGCCAGCAGCTCCTGGGTCACGGTCGCCCCGTAGTCGTGCGCCATGACATGCACCCGTTCCTCGCCCATCTGCTCCAGCCAGCCCTGGATCAGGTCCGCCTGTTCAATGATGGAATAGTCATGATCCTGGGGCTTGTCCGAGAACCCGAATCCCAGCATGTCCGGCGCCAGCAGCCGGTAGTGCTCACTCAGCGCCGGCCACAATCGGTGCCAGTCCCAGGAGGCCGTGGGAAAGCCGTGGATCAGCAGCAGGGGCTCACCCCGACCGCCGATACGGCTGAAGACCGCATGCTCGCCGTACATGAACCAGCACCCGGCCTCCTGCCAGCGCTGCAGTCCATGGGATTCCCCCTCGATCCGGTCCATCACGGTCTCTCCCTGTCTGTTGTGCGACGATTCTGTCTTCCGGCGGCTGAGTCTATCGCAATGTGCAATATGCAACGAGCCTGTAGCACTGATCCAGTGCCTTCATTGCGTCGTAAACCGAGAAAAAGAGATAATCCGTCCGCCGTCCTCCATTGAGCCTATCTATGATGGGATTCGGGCGAACGGCATAATGGATCGCTGATCAACGATGGGTTGAACCCGGGAGCACACCATGGAGCACAACACTGAGGGGCTGGCGGCCGATTACCGGGACATCATCCAGCGGCTGGGAGAGGACCCGGAACGCGAGGGCCTGGCTGAGACCCCCGAACGCGCCGCCAAGGCCATGGAATTCCTGACCCATGGCTATCATCAGGACCTGGATTCGATCGTCAACGGTGCCATTTTTGAATCCTCCAATGATGAGATGGTTGCGGTCCAGGACATCGAGCTCTACTCCCTGTGCGAGCACCACCTGCTGCCCTTTGTGGGCAAGTGCCACCTGGCCTATCTGCCCAACGGACGGGTCCTGGGGCTTTCCAAGTGTGCCCGCATCGTGGATATGTTCGCCCGTCGGCTGCAGATCCAGGAATCGCTCACACGCCAGATCGCCGAGGCCATCCAGGAGGTCACCGGTGCCAAGGGTGTGGCGGTGGTCATCGAGGCCCATCACATGTGCATGATGATGCGCGGGGTGGAAAAGCAGAACTCCACCATGAAGACCTCAGTGATGCTGGGCACCTTCCGTGAATCCCAGGCCACGCGCATGGAATTCCTGACCCTGCTCAAACGCAGCTGACCGCCACGGGGCCGCCATGACCGACGCACGCACCGCCACCATCCGCATCAAGGATCTCCGCCTGCGCACCTACGTCGGTATCAAGGAGGAGGAGATCAACAACCGCCAGGACGTAGTGATCAACATCCGACTGCTGTATGACGCCGACCAGGCCATCCGCAATAACGACATCGAGGCGGCGCTGAACTACCGCACCATCACCAAGAACATCATTGCGTATGTCGAGGGCAACAGCTTCGCACTGCTGGAACGGATGACCCGTGAAGTCCTGGACCTGGCCATGGAGCCCGAGGCTGTTCTGGAGGCCGAGGTGGAAATCGACAAGCCCCATGCCCTGCGTTTCTCGGACTCGGTGTCGGTTACACTGGGGGCGTCCCGCCAGCGCTCATAGCGGCCGTGGACATTTGTGCACACTTTCCTACACTGAGGAACCACCGCTTCCGGCCCTGAGGCCCGACCCCGATGTCACTGCGTTCGCTGTTCAGTGCTGACACCCGACCGCCGATTCTGCTCACGCTGGCCTGGCTCACCACCCTGTCGCTGGTTGCAGCCGGGACCATACTGTCCTGGCACCAGGGGCCGTTCTGGCCACCGCTGATCCTCACCTGCGGGGCCCTGGGCACCCTGGCGCTGGCACTGGGACAGGGCCTTCAGCGCCATAATCAGCTTCTGGAAAAAACCCGTGCCGCCCTGCGTCAGGAAACGGACCGACGGGTGAGTGCCGTAGCTGACCTCGAACGCATTGCCAGCAACGACCCGCTGACAGGCCTCGCCAATCGGCACTTCTTCATGGAGGACCTGGATTACGCGGTCCAGCGCGCACGCCTGTCCGGTGAGAAGATCGCGGTGATCGCGATTGACCTGGACAGCTTCCAGACGCTCAACAACTCCATGGGCCACGATTACGGCGACCAGCTGCTGATGTCGGTGGCCGAGCGCCTGCGCACCCTGGAAGACAGCAACCACCTGTTCTGCCGGGCCAGCAGCGACGACTTCTACCTGCGCTGCTACCCGCTGTCGGATCTGGAATCATTGATCCACCTGTTGGACCGCATCCGGGATCTGTTCCGGCGTCCCATCCGAATGGATGACGAGGACCGCTACCTGTCCGCCTCCATTGGTGTCGCCCTCTTCCCGGATCACGTGGGCGACGCCCAGTCACTGATCGCCAGTGCCGAGGCAGCGCTCAACCAGGCGGCGGCGCTTTCCGGCACCCGCTACCAGTTCTACAACGAACGCCTGCACGAACGGATCCGGGAGCGTATGGAGCTGCACTGGGGGCTGCACGATGCCCTGGAGCACAGGCGCTTCCATCTGCGCTATCAGCCACAGCAGGACCTGGCCACAGGGCAATGGGTTTCGGCGGAGGCCAAGCTGTACTGGGAGCACCCTGAACGCGGGGACCTGGGGCCCGAATCCTTCATGGAAGCGGCACTGGAAACAGGCCTGACACCGGCCATCACCCGTCACACCATCACGCTGGTATGCGATCAGCTGCGGCGCTGGCGCGAGAGCGGGGCGCACCACCTGACGGTGGCGGTGAACCTGTACGGCCCGGAACTTGAGGACGGCGGCCTGGTGGAGCATATCGCCGGGACCCTGAGGCGCTGTGAGATCGCCCCGGAAGCCCTGGAAATGGAGCTGGCCGAGGCCAGTCTCGCCAGCAACGGCCACCAGCGGGAAAAGCAGCTGCGGGCGCTGAGCGAGCTGGGCCTGCCCATCAGTATCGACGGCTTCGGACAGGGCACCGCCTCCCTCGCCTGGGTCAGGGACTTCCCGGTGCATCAGCTTAAAATCGAGCCGGGCTTTGTACGGCGCGTCACCAGCCGTCATAATGACAGTGTCATCGTCAGGGCGATCATCAACCTGGCCCACAATCTGGGCATGCAGGTCACCGCAACGGGTGTCGATACCGATGCGCACCTGACGTTCGTCAACGCACACCGGTGCGATTTCGCCCAGGGTGAGCGGATCAGCCCGCCCCTGGCCGCGGATGAACTGGTGAAACACATCGGTTTCAACCGAGCCAACACAACAGAGTACTCCTGACCATCATGCGCCGCCTGATCATCACTGTACTGAGCCTGGCCGCCATCGCCGCTGTCGCCCTTGGCGCCACCCAGCTGGTTTCCGGCACCCGGGAGGAAACCGCCACAGCGGAGCAGGCGAACAACAGCGCCGCCCCGGAGCAGACCCTCACCGTCTTCGCCTCGCCCACCTGCGGCTGCTGCGGCGACTGGATCAATCACATGCGCGACGCCGGTTTCCAGGCTGAAAAGCGGGAAGTCAGCAACATCAACCGCGTCAAACAGGAAGCCGGGCTGCCACGCTCACTGGCAAGCTGCCACACCGCCTTCATCGACGGCTACCTCATTGAGGGCCATGTCCCCGCCTCCGACGTGAAGCGTCTTCTGCGGGAGCAACCCGAAGCCGCCGGCCTCAGCGTGCCGCGTATGCCGGTAGGCTCGCCGGGCATGGAGGTGGAAGGCCGTGGCCGGGACGCCTTCGATGTGATTCTTTTCCGGGACAACGGTGAGCAGGAAGTCTTTGAACACTACCCCGCCCAGACCAGCCTCTGACTCCGCAATACTGACAGGTTATTCTCTCAATGCTGAACAGCGACGCCCTGAACCAGCTCCAGCAGCTCCGTTCCGACATCCAGTCCGACAAGGAGCTGTTTGCAGGCACCATCAAGCGCGTCACCGGACGCTTCGGTTTCGTCACCCTGGATGACGGCCGCGACATCTATCTGCCCAAGGACGAAGCCCAGAAGGTACTGCTGGGCGACCGCGTCCAGATCCAGATCACCCAGGGCAACGGCGGCAAGCAGGCAGGGGAGCTTGAGAGCGTCGATGAGCGGGTACTGGATACCTTCATCGGCCAGTACGTGGTCCGGGGCAAGGGCCATTTTGTGGCGCCGGACATCAACGGCCTTAGCCGTTGGTTCTTCGTACCCCCGAAACAGCGCAACGAGGCGAAGAACGGCGACTTCGTCCATGCCCGGGTTACCCGTCATCCGTTCAGCAGCGGCAACGCCCAGGCCGAGGTGTTGAGTGTCATCGGTAACGAGTCGGACCCGGGCATCGAGCGCGGCTACGCCATGGCCAAATACCAGCTGCGCGACGAATGGCCAGAGGCGGTGAACGAAGAGATCGCCACACTCTCGGAGGCGGCCATTGAACAGGCCACATCCGGGCGTGAGGATCTGACGGATCTGCCCTTCGTCACCATCGACGCCCCCAGCACCCAGGACATGGACGACGCCGTCATGGCCCAGGCACGCCCGGAAGGGGGCTGGCGCCTGTGCATCGCCATTGCGGACCCAGCGGCGCTGCTTCCGGAGGATGGAGCCACGGAACAGGAAGCACGGCTGCGCGCCAGCTCCGCCTACTTCCCCGGCCAGCCCCGGGCCATGCTGCCCTCGGCCATCAGCCAGGACCTGGGCTCGCTCATGGCGGGCAGGGACCGGCTGGCACTGGTCTGTGACCTGCAGCTGGACGCCGAAGGCAACATGGGCGATTACCAGCTGTATGCCGCCACTATCCGCTCCCGCGCCAAGCTGGCGTACGAAAGCGTCGCAGCCCTGTTTGAGGACCGGACTGACGAGGAGATCCAGGCGCTGGACGACAGCACCCTGGAGAGCCTGAACCAGCTGAAATCCGTGGGGCAGGCCCTGCGTCAGTGGCGCGAGACCAACGCCCTGGTCAACGAGGAACGGCCGGACTACCGCATCCGACTGGACGAGAACCGCAAGATCCGCAGCATCCAGAAAGCCTACCAGACCAGCGCCCACCGGCTGATCGAGGAATGCATGATCGCCGCCAACCGCTGTGCGGCGGACTTCCTGCAGCAGCGCAGCGGGGATGGACTCTTCATCACCCATGCCGGCGTGCGTGAGGAAAAGGCGGACAACATCCGCCAGCTCTTGGAACAGCACTGCCCGGAGCTTCTGGACGTTGACCCGACCACACCGGAGGGCTTTACCAGCCTCGTACGCCGGGCATCGGCACTGGAGACGGAGCTGCCGGTGAAGGCCATCGTCATGCGCCAGCTCGAACGCGCCGAAATGGCCACCCAGGCGGCGCCCCACCAGGGCATGGGCCTTTCTCTCTACACCACCATGACCTCGCCTCTGCGCAAGTACAGCGACTACTTCGTGCACCGGCTGATCCGCCACCACCTGGGTCTTGCTGGCAAACCGGAATGGGATGAGTCCGTGCTCAAGGCCCTGCAGGAGTCCCAGTGGCAGCTGCGCCAGGCGGTCAACGAAATGGAGCACAGTCTCAAGTGCCAGTTCGCCCCCAGCCTGGGGGACGCGGCGCACCACGGCACCATCGTCCAGGTCAACGCCGGGGGCTTCCAGGTGAAGCTGGATGAAACCGGCCTGGTGGGCTTTGTGGCCGCACGGGATCTGCCCGAGAAGTTCAGCTTCGACCCGGTCACCCACACCATCGCCAGTGACCAGCGCCGCTTCCGGCTGGACCAGGCGGTGACGGTGCGCTTCAGGGAGGTGGATGAGGAGCGCCGCCAGATCCGCTTCGATCTGGTCGACGCCTGACCCGCCCTACTGGTCAGCCCCGAGTGCCTCGGCGCGCTCGCGGCTGGCCGTCAGCTCCTCCGGGTTGTTCTCGGGAAGGGTCCAGCCCTGAATATGCTTTTCCACCAGGGTGGTGATCATGTCGATGTGATCCTCGTCCGAATTCAAGGCCGGAATGTAGTGGAAATCCTCGCCTCCGGCCTCCATGAAGTACTCCCGGTTCTCCTCATCAATCTCTTCGATGGTCTCCAGACAGTCCGATGAGAAACCGGGACAGACCACATGGACCCGCTTCACGCCCTGGCCGGGCAGTGACTTCATGGTTTCGTCCGTATAGGGCTGGAGCCACTCCTCGTTGCCGAAGCGGGACTGGAAGGTGGTCATGTACTCACCCTCGCGCAGCCCCAGCCGCCTGGCCAGCAGCCGCGTGGTCTTGTGGCATTCACAGTGATAGGGATCCCCGTTGAGCAGGTAGCGCTTGGGCACGCCGTGGTAGGACAGCACCAGCATGTCCGGCCGGCCATTGTCTTCCCAGTAGCGCTCGATCTTGCGCGCCACGGCCTCGATGTAGGGCTCAAAGTCATGGTAATGGCTGATGAAGCGCAGATCCGGCAGCCAGCGCCGCTGCTGGAAGTCCTGCGCCAGCGCATCGAAGGTGGACCCGGTAGTGGAAGCCGAGTACTGGGGGTACATCGGCAGAACCAGGAGCTGGCGCACACCCCGGCGCTGCAGATCCTCAATCGCGGATTCGATCGACGGATTGCCGTAGCGCATGGCGTAGGCCACCTCGATGTTCTGCCCGTAGCGGAACTGCAGGCGCTGCTTCAGCCCCTCGGCCTGGCCACGCGTGTGCACCAGCAACGGTGATCCGTCCTCGCTCCAGACGCTGCGATAGCCCTCAGCGGATTTCTTCGGGCGGGTCCGCAGCACAATGCCGTGCAGGATCAGCCACCAGAGAAGCCGCGGCAGCTCGATCACGCGGGGATCCGAGAGGAACTGATCCAGATAGCGGCGCAGCGCCGGCGTGGTGGGTTCATCCGGCGTGCCCAGGTTGGTGATGAGCACGCCCACCCTGGCCGGCTGGTCGTGGGTGAAGTGCTCACTCATGCCACGGTATTTCATAGGTTTGGATTCCCCGTTGCGCTGGAATGGATTGACTTGAGTCTCATACGCACCACCATAAGGACTGGTTCCCCGCAGGAGGTGGCCCAGTGACTGCCAGGCAGCTTTTGATCGTCGCCCACACCCCGTCGCCCAATACATCCCGCATGGCCGAGGCCGTACTGCAGGGCGCTCGTCATGAGGATATCGAAAACGTCGAGGCTCGGCACATACCGCCCCTGGAAGCGGGTCCGGACGATGTGCTCGCAGCGGACGCCATCATTCTCGGGACCACCGAGAATCTAGGATATATGAGTGGGGCGCTAAAAGATTTTTTTGATCGGATCTATTACCCCTGCCTGGAACAGACACAGGCCCTGCCGTTTGCCAGTTTTGTACGGGCGGGGAAGGATGGAACGGGAACACTGAAGGCCATCGATACCATCACCACCGGGCTGCGCTGGCGGGCAGTGCAGGAGCCATTGCTCTGCCACGGTGAATTCCGGGAGGAATTCATAACCCAGTGTGAGGAACTGGGCCTTTACCTGGCAGCGGGACTGGATGCCGGCATGTTCTGACGGGTGGTTCCCAGCCTGTTCTGACCGGGAAACCACCCGTACGCATCACGCGCGTCAGTCTTACTGCTGACCCTGGCCCTGGCCCTGGCCCTGACTACGCTGCTGACGCATCTGCTGCTGCATACGCTGCATCTGCTGGCGCTGCTTCTGCATCTGCTTTTCCAGCTCTTTGCGCTGTTCCTCGGTGAACACCGACTCCACGCGGGACTGGAGCAGAATGCTTTCCGCTGTCATCTCACCGGTAAGATTACCCAGCTTTTCGGCATCCGCCCGGATGGCTTCCTCGTCATAGTCCGGGCCAACCCGGCCGTCCAGCTTCTGCTGCAGTTGCTGGATCTGCTTCTGGGTCTCCTGGATATCACCCTGCATCTCATCCAGGATGCCACGGATCTCTTCCTGCTGCTCATCAGTGAGATCGATCATGCGGGCCAGCTGATCCACCTGGTCACCACCCTGCTGACCCATCTGCTGGGCGCCGGCGGTGAAGGCAAACGCCATGGCAAGGCCGGCGGCGAGGAGTCGGAAGGTCTTCATAGGGAACACTCCGGTTATAGTGTTAATGATGTATGAGCCCGCGAGCATAACGCGACTCCGGGGGGTGTTTCACGCGCAAAGGCCACGAATTCATTAACACTTTTACAGATAGGGCGACATCAGCCGAGCAATGCCGTTGCGCAGGCGCACTGGCAGCCAGGCATTGCGCAGCTCAGCTAGCTCAAGAGGTTCGGCCCGGGCCGTTACCTGATCGACCATCCGTTCCAGCGAGCGAGCCAGGCGCGCGTCGTAGCATTCCAGGTTGCACTCAAAGTTCAGGCGCAGGCTGCGCGGATCCCAGTTGGCGGAACCGACCATGCTCCAGCGCCCGTCCACTGTGAACAGCTTGCTGTGATCGAAATCGCCCGGGCTGTACCAGACCCGCACGCCCCAATGGAGCAGATCCTCGAGCTGCCCCCGGCAGGCCCAGTCCACCATCGGCAGGTTGTTGCGCAGCGGCAGTACCACATCCACGGTGGCACCGCGCAACGCCGCCGTCTTGAGCGCGTCCTGGACGGTGGCATCAGGCAGGAAGTAGGGCGTCATGACCCGTACATGGCGCCGCGCCACTGAAAGGGCCCCGACAATGACCTGGCGCAGGGTATCCAGGTTTTCATCCGGCCCGTCGGGAATAACGCGGCTGAGGGTGGAGCCCGGGGCATAGGGCTTGGGGAACCAGCGTTCGCCGTTGAGCCGTTCCCGGCAGGCGAAGGCCCAGTCCTCGGCGAATACGGTCTGCAGCTCCGCGACCACCGGCCCTTCAATGGCGAAATGCAGATCCCGGATGGGATGGCGCGGCTGGCTCTCCACACAGTTGCCGGCGGCGATGTTCATACCCCCGCTGAATCCGAGCAGGCCGTCCACCACCAGCATCTTGCGGTGATTGCGCAGGTTCATGAACGGCATGGTGAGCGGGGTGCGGGTGGGCATGAAGCGGGCATAGGGCACCCGCTCACGGCGCAGGTGCCGGATGATCGATGGAACGGAGTAGCGCAGCCCCACCGCGTCCACCAGCACCCGCACGCTCACGCCCCGGCGCACGGCCTGCCCAAGGCTGCGGGCGAAATCCCGGCCCACGGCGTCGTTACTGAAAATGTAGGTGCTCAGGGTGATGCTCTGGCGGGCGCTGGCAATGGCCTCGAGCATGCGGGGATAGGCCTCGTCTCCGTTACTCAGCGGTGTAAGACGGTTGCCGGTGAGCAGGGGCTGGCGTGAGACCCGGTCGGCCAGGCGGGCCAGCGCCTGCATCTCCCGGGGAAGCTCCCGGCCCATGTCTTCGGGCACATAGGCCCGCACCGCCGATCCCTGATCCACCCTGGGCATTTCGCCACGCAGCTCGGCCGCCCTGCGCCGGATGCGGTTGATGCCGAACATCAGGTAAAGGAGCGATCCCATCAGCGGCGCCAGCCAGATAACGCCGACCCAGGCCACCGCCGCGCGGCTGTCTTCCTTTTTGAGGATGGCATGCCCGGAGGCCGCAATAGCCAGGCTCACGTAGAAAACCGCGAAGAGGCCAGCCAGGATGCTGCTGTCCGCCTCAGGCATAACGGGTGTCCATGTCGCTGGCTGCCAAATCCGGCTCCTGTGAAGGGCTGCTGCCGGCATTCTAGCCGGGCCCGGTACCCCCGGCCAATCACGCATTGCAATAAGCCGACACAGCCGCTACGTTTGCGCTCCCGAAACAGCCAGTCCGGAGCCTCCATGACCTTCACAATGGGCCAGCGCTGGGTCAGCCAGACCGAATCCGATCTCGGCCTCGGCCTGATCACCGACGTCAGCGGCCGCCGCGTTACCATTGCCTTTCCCGCAGCCGAGGAAGAACGCACCTACGCCATGGACAACGCGCCCCTCGCCCGGGTGCGCTACCGCGTGGGTGAGACCCTGAGGGACCGCCATGAGCGCGCACTGACCGTGCGCGAAGTGGAGGATTCCGAGGGGCTCTTTACCTACGAATGCGAGGACGAGACCGGCGAACCGGTCACCCTGACGGAGGTCATGCTCAGCCCCCATGCCCGTTTCGTGCACCCCGAGCAGCGTCTGTTCTGCGGCCAGTTTGACCGCAATGGCGACTTCCAGCTCCGCTATGCCACCCTGCAGCACCAGGCACGACTCCAGGCTTCGCCGGCTCGCGGGCTCATCGGCACCCGGACCCAGTTGCTGCCGCACCAGGTCGCGATCGCCGAGCAGACCGCCCGCCGCCCCCATCCGCGCCTGCTGCTGGCGGACGAGGCCGGCCTGGGCAAAACCATCGAGGCCGGGCTGATTCTCCACCGCCAGGTCATCACCGGCCAGGCCGAACGGCTGCTGGTGGTGGTGCCGGACGCACTGCTGACCCAGTGGTTCGTGGAGATGCGCCGGCGTTTCAACCTGCATTTCGCGCTCTTCAACCAGGAACGCCTGGAGGCCGAGGAAGGCAACCCCTTCGAGAACGAACAGTTCGTACTCTGCCCGCTCTCGCTGCTCAGTGACAGCGAGGCCAACCTGGCCGCCGCGGAGGAAGCGGGCTGGGACCTGCTGGTGGTGGACGAAGCCCATCACCTGCATTGGACGCCGGACGGCGCTGATGCCGGCTACCAGGCCGTGGAACGGCTCGCCGGGCAGATTCCGGGGGTGCTGCTGTTAACCGCCACCCCCGAACAGGTGGGCCTGGACAGCCACTTCGCGCGGCTGCGCCTGATCGATCCCGCGCGCTTCACCGACTACGCGGCCTTCCAGCAGACAGTGCGTGACCACGGTGGCCTGCCCGAGCAGCACCGCGTCCTGTTCCGCCACACCCGCGATGACGTGGGTGGCTTTCCGGAACGGGTGGTGGAATCCGCCCCGCTTGAGGCGGGCCTGGACTACGCCGAACAGGCGCAGCTGGCGGGGACTGCAGGCCTTTTCCCGGAAACCGGCCTGGACAGTGAAACCTGGCTCGCAGAGGATCCCCGTGTCGCCTGGCTCCAGCAGATGCTCAAGGCCAACCGCAACGAAAAAGTCCTGGTCATCTGTGCCCATGCGGATACCGCCGAGACGCTGGAGCATTTCCTGCAGCTGCGTGCCGGCATCCGCAGCGCCGCCTTCCATGAACGCCTGAGCATCATCGAGCGCGACCGCGCCGCCGCCTGGTTCGCGGACGACGAGCAGGGTGCCCAGGCACTGATCTGCTCCGAGATCGGCAGCGAGGGGCGCAACTTCCAGTTCGCCCGCCACCTGGTGCTGTTCGATCTGCCCCAGAACCCGGACCTGCTGGAGCAGCGCATCGGCCGGCTTGACCGCATCGGCCAGGGGGAGCGCATCCACATCCATGTGCCCTACATCGCTGGCTCAGCCCAGCAGGTGCTCTTCCAGTGGTACCAGCAGGGCCTCAACGCCCTCCAGGCCTACTGCCCCACGGGCGTGGCGGTTCAGCACGAGGTTGCGGAACAGCTCGACGCCGCCCTCAATGACCCGGAAGCGCCGCTGGACGGGCTTCTGGAAGCCACGCGCCAGGCACGTGAAGCCCAGGAGGAAAGCCTGCAGGAGGAGCGCCGCCTGATCGCCTCCCTCACCCGGGACGAACAGGCAGCCGCCGATGCCAGCATCAGCACCATCCGGGAAACCGAGGCGCCGGACGATCTTGCCGCCTACCTTACCCAGCTGCTGGACCAGTACGGCATCGACCACGAGGAAACCGGCAAGGAACAGTGGACCATCCGGCCCACGGACCATATGAAAACCGAGCACTTCCCGCACCTGCCGGACGACGGCCTCAGCTTCACCCTGGAGCGGGATGTGGCGCTGGCCCGGGAGGACCTGGCCTTCATGAGCTGGGAGCACCCCATGGTGCGCGATGCCATGAACATGGTGACCGATTCAGAGCTCGGCAACGCCGCCCTCATCACCCTGGAGCTCAAGGGCGTACAGCCCGGCACCCTGATGCTGGAGGCGCTCTACCGCGTCACCACCGCCGCCCCGCGCGCCGTGGCCGTGGGCCGCTTCCTGCCACTGGCCCCGGGCCGGTTGCTGCTGACCAGTGACGGCCGCGACCTGAGCGCCATGCTCACCCACGACAAGCTCAACCAGATCGGTGGCCGCATCAAGCGCAAGGACGCCCAGCAGATCCTGCCGCGCCTGCGCGACGACATCGAGGCCCTGCTGCCGGCCATCCGGGAGAAGGCCGAGGCAGGCCTGCCGGAAACCATCGCCGACGCCCGACAGGCCCTGGAGGCCCACTACAACACCGAAATCGAAGCACTCAGGGAACTGCAGGCCACCAGTAATGAACTGAAAAACCGCGAGATCGAGGCTCTGGAAGCCCAGCGCGAACAGGGCACTGCGGCCATAGACCGGGCCGGCGTGGAGCTGGAGGGATTGCGGATGATACTGACAACCTGAGACACGCTGACCGGTTGAAGGGGTCTCCTCTCACCCCCATCTTATAGAGCACATCAATCGGATTCGGTTTTCTGTCGTAGACGTATCTATCAGAAACCATCCGACCACCAAGAGGAGACCCTTCGATGACCAACGGGGACAACGTGCTTTTTGAACCCTTTACCCTGGGCGATCTCGAGCTGCCCAATCGCATCATCATGGCGCCGCTGACCCGCGCCCGGGCCAGCCAGCCGGGCGACGTACCCAGCGACATGAACGCCCGCTATTACGCCCAGCGCGCCAGTGCTGGGCTGATCATCAGCGAGGCAACGCAGGTTTCCCAGCAGGGCCAGGGCTACGCCTACACACCTGGCATCTACACCCCGGAGCAGATCGCCGGCTGGCGCAAAGTCACGGACGCGGTCCACGCGGCCGGCGGCCGTATGCACGCCCAGCTCTGGCACGTGGGCCGCATTTCCCATCCGGAACTGCAGCCTGGTGGCGAACTGCCCGTGGGTCCCTCGGCCATCAAGCCGGAAGGCTCCCAGGTGTTCATCAGCGCCGACTCCGGCATGGTGGATATCCCCACGCCCCGTGCACTGGAAGCCGATGAGCTGCCCGGCATTGTTGAACAGTACCGCCAGGGCGCCGAGAACGCCCGCGAAGCCGGCTTCGACGGCATCGAGATCCACGCCGCCAACGGTTACCTGCTGGACCAGTTCATCAAGTCCGGCAGCAACCACCGCACCGACGACTATGGCGGCTCAGTGGAAAATCGCCTGCGGTTCCCGATGATGGTGGTGGAAGCGGTCAAGCAGGTCTGGCCAGCGGCACGCATCGGCATCCGGGTCAGCCCCACCGGCAGCTTCAACAGCATGTTCGACGCGGACCCGCACAGTACCTTCCGGGCTCTGGCACGCAAGGTGCAGGAAGCAGGCCTGGCCTACATCGAGGTGGTGGAGGATTCCTTCCAGGGCAACCATGAGAACGGCCGCCCGGAATCCGTGATCGACGCCATCCGCGAGGAATTCACCGGCGCCTATATCGGCAACGGGGCCTACAGCCGGAATGAGGCCATTGAACGCATCAATGCCGGGCGCTGTGACCTGGCCTCCTTCGGCCGGCCGATCATTGCCAATCCGGATCTGGTGGAACGCTTCCGGCAGGACGCACCGCTCAATGAGTGGGACGCCAGCACCTTCTACGGCGGCGATGAACGGGGTTACACGGATTATCCGACGCTGGCGGAAAGCCAGTAGAAAGGAAAACGGCGGGAGGCGGTTTACGCCTCCACGTCGATATTGGTGCCCAGCTGCTCGTCCGCGCTGACCGACTGGTTGCCGGCTACGGCTCCGCCACCCGGGCTGTTGGTGGCCTCGGCACGGCTGCTGGCACTGTTGCCCGTCTCACTGGCAGCACTGCCGAAGTCACCGCTGGACAGTGTCGACGCCGTATTGGTATCCGTGGCGGCGGCATCGGGCACCGCCTCACCACTGTTGGCGGCAGCGGAATCCAGGCCCTGCTGGGAGATCTGGACGCTCACGTCCTGCGCTGGCCGGGCATTAGTGTTGCCGACTGAATTCTCACGAGCCTGGGGCCCCTGGTTGGCACTTTCCTGGGCGCCACGCGACTGCAACTGCTGGGCGCCGGTATCCCGAGCCAGGTTGGCCGCCTGCGGGTTCATGCCTTCAATCATGCCTCTCACCTCGCTCAGGTGGGTTGTCTACTTCCCATATTGAACAACTTCTGACCAGAGGTAAACCCCGACCACCGGCCATCCCGGGTTGTGATTTGTAACCACCAGCCCCTCCCCCTTCCCTGCCAACAACGCCACAACGCTTGCCATCAGCGGGCCCAACGGCGATACAATCCGTTGCATTGCTGGTATCGTATACAGCCAGACAATCCAACTCCAAGGCCAACACAGGGAAACACTATGGATCTCCTCATTGTTGTTCTGCTCGCTCTCGCCGGCCTGCTGTTCGTGCTGCGGCGCGAATCCGGCGCAGCGGCGGCCATCGCCGTCATGGTCGTGGTCGGCATCATCGGCCTGTTCATGGGCACCGGCTGGTTCAGCCTGCTGCTGTTCATCGGCGCCGGCATCACCGCCTTTGCCGGACTCCCCGGCCTGCGCCGCCAGTGGCTCACCCCGCGCGCCTTCGCCATGTTCAAGAAGGTCGCCCCCAAGGTCTCTGAGACCGAGAAGCAAGCCCTGGACGCGGGCACCGTTGGCTGGGACGGTGAACTCTTCACCGGCCGCCCGGACTGGCACCGTCTGCTGACCAATCGCAACACAGGTCTCTCCCAGGACGAGCAGGCGTTCGTGGACAACCAGTGCGCCGTGGCGGCCAGCATGTGCAATGCCTGGGACATCGGCTTCGAGCGCGCGGACCTGCCCAAGGAGGTCTGGGACTACCTGAAAAAGGAACGCTTCTTCGGCATGATCATCCCGAAGGAATACGGCGGCCTCGGCCTCTCCGCCCGCGCCCAGTCCGCGGTGCTGCAGAAGCTCTCCGTGAACGAGTCCCTGATGGTTTCTGTGGGCGTGCCCAACTCCCTGGGCCCCGGTGAGCTGCTGCTCAAGTACGGCACCGACGACCAGAAGAACTACTACCTGCCACGCCTGGCCGACGGCCGGGAGATTCCCTGCTTCGGCCTCACCGGCCCGCGCGCCGGGTCCGACGCCACCTCGCTGCCGGACACCGGCATCGTGTGCAAGCAGGAGATCGACGGCAAGGAAGTGGTCGGCCTGCGCCTGAACTTCGAGAAGCGCTGGATCACCCTGGCGCCCATCGCCACCGTGGTCGGTCTGGCCTTCCGCATGTTCGACCCGGACAACCTGCTGGGCGAACAGAAGGATCTGGGCATCACCTGCGCCCTGATCCCGCGTGACACCGAAGGCATGGAAATCGGTCGCCGTCACGCGCCCATCGGTACCCCCTTCATGAACGGGCCGATCAAGGGCAAGGATGTGTTCATTCCTCTGGACTACATCATCGGCGGCCCGGATATGGCCGGCCAGGGCTGGCGCATGCTGGTTGAGTGCCTCTCCGTGGGCCGCTGCATCACCCTGCCCTCCGGCGCGAGCGGCAGTGGCCGCTACGCCGTAGGCCTGGCCGGTGGCTTCACTCGCATCCGCCGCCAGTTCAACACCCCGGTGGCGGACATGGAAGGCGTGCAGGAACCGCTGGCGCGTATCGCCGGCAAGGCCTACATCGCCCAGTCCGCGGTGATGCAGACCGCCAACATGATCGACAACGGCGAAAAGCCCGCCGTCCCCTCGGCCATCCTCAAGAGCCAGCTGACCGAGTATCAGCGTGACATCCTCTCCGATGCCATGGACGTTCACGGCGGCAAGACTGTCACCCTGGGGCCACGCAACTACCTGGGGCTGTCCTTTGCCGGCTCGGCCGTCTCCATCACGGTGGAGGGTGCCAACATCATGACCCGCAGTCTGATGATCTTTGGTCAGGGTGCGATCCGCTGCCATCCCTATGTGCTGGATGAGCTGGCGGCCAAGGACAGTGACGACATTGATGCCTTCGACGATGCCTTCTTCAACCATGCGGGCCTCGTCTTCGGCAATGCCGCCCGCGCCTTCACCCAAGCCATTGGTCTCGGCCGTGGCGACGTGCCCTTCGACAACGCGGCGGCGCCCTATGCTCGTGCCGTGAACCGCTTCAGCGCCGCCTTCGGCCTGGCCTCGGATGCAGCCATGACCACACTGGGCTCGGACCTCAAGCTGCGCGAGCTGCTCTCGGCGCGGCTGGGTGATGTGCTCGCCAACCTCTACCTGACCTCCATGGTGCTCAAGAACTGGCACGAAGGGCAGGCTGTGGAAGGCGAACGCGAGCTCATGGCCTACAGCTGCGAGTACCTCCTGAACCGCGCCGAGAAAGCGCTGGACGAGCTGCTGGACAACCTGCCGAATCGGGCGGTTGCCGTGGCCCTGCGCTGGGTCACCATGCCGCTGGGCCGGCGCTGGAAGGCACCCTCCGACAAGCGCACCCAGGCGATTGCCCGCGCGATCAGCACGGACTCCGCGCTGCGCGCCAAGCTCACCAGCAACACCTGGGACACGCTTGAGCAGAAGGGCGAGGTCTTCAACCCGCTGGCACACTACAACCAGCTGCTGGCGGACTACCCGCGCGCGGACAAGCTCTACAAGACCCTGGACAAGGCGCACGCCAAGGGTGAGCTGCCCACCGAAGCCCTGCACCCCGAGCAGAAGTTCGAGGCGGGTCTGGAAGCCGGTCTGATCTCCCAGGACGACGCCGAGTTCATGCGCAAGTACGAGGCCGAAGTACTGGAGATGCTGAGCGTGGACGACTTCCCGTTCGACGGGCTCGCCCACAACAAGCGCAAGCTGGTGAAGCACAACGTGCTGTAACCACGTACCAGAGTGTTAAAAACCCCGGTCAGGTTCGCCCTGCCGGGGTTTTTTATGCATGACGACGCCAAGGGGCGGGTCAGGAAAGGGCCACATCCTCCCGCTCAAACCGCCCTTCCTGGTAATCCCGGATCGCCTGCTCAATCTCATCCCGGGCGTTCATCACGAAAGGCCCGTGCTGGACCACGGACTCCTTCACCGGGTTTGCCGCAAGCAGAAGCAGGCCGGCGCCTTCATCCCCGGCACGCAGGCGGACCTCGTCTCCGCGTGACAGGAGACCGGCGTTGGTGGCGGCTACGGGTGAGAAGCCGTCATCGCCGGCCGATACTTCCCCGTCGTACACGTAGATCATGGCATTGTGGTCCGCTTCGATCGGCAGAGTCAGTTCCCGACCCGGCTTGATCACCAGGTCCATGTAGGTCGGCGCCGTGGCCACGCCGGAGACCGGGCCCACCAGGGTATTGCCTTCGAGCACCACCTCGCCGGCGATCACGCGTACCCGGCCACCGTCGAAGGGGTATTCCGGTACCCGATCCGCCTGGATGTCCTGGTAGCGCGGGGCCTTCATCTTGTCCGCGGCGGGCAGGTTGATCCAGAGCTGGAAGCCGCGCATGTAGCCATCGTGCAGTTCCGGCATTTCCGAATGCACAATGCCGCCGGCGGCGGTCATCCACTGCACCCCGCCAGGGCCAATGCGGCCACTGTTGCCCAGCGAGTCGCGGTGTTGCATGCTGCCGGCGAGCATGTAGGTGACGGTCTCAAAGCCCCGGTGCGGGTGGGGCGGGAAGCCGCCAATAGGGCCGCTTCTGTCGTCGGCCTGGAACTCATCCAGCATCAGGAAGGGATCCAGGCGTGCAAACGGGCCCTGGCCCAGGCTGCGCCTGAGCTGGACCCCATCACCGTCAGAGGCGCGCTCGCCGTGGATAAGGCGTTCAACAATGCGTTCGGTCATGTCTGACTCCCTGGGTTCATACCGGTTACTGATGAGGCCAGTATTTCCCAGTGCCGTCCGGCAGACAATCAAAGGATTCTGTTCAACTCGTTCAACAGGACTGGGGTATTCCCGTGATGATGACAGGACTGGTCCTGCTGCTTCTGGCTGTACTGCTCGGGGTGGGCCTGTACCACCGCTATAAGCCATTGCCGGCGGCAGTCGCCATGGCCTCCACCTGGTTCGAACCGGGCGAAGCACGCTTCCTGGTCGACCACCGTTACGTGGACGCCCGGGGCCGTTCCCGCAGCCGCCGCGAGCTGGTTCCAGCCATGCTCAGGCTGATCCGGGATGCCCGGAAGCGGCTGGTGATGGACATGTTCCTGTTCAATCCGGATGGTGCAGATCCTGCCGAACACCTGCCGGTCACGGAAACGCTGACCCGGGCGCTGATCGAGCGCCAGCGCCAGTGCCCCGGATTGCGCGCCACCGTTCTGGTGGATCCGATCAACAGCTATTACGGCGCCCACTGGCCGGAGCACCTCCAGCGTCTGGAAGAGGCGGGTGTGGAAATACTGGAAACGCCCCTGGCACGGCTGAGGGATTCCAACCCGGGCTGGTCGGTATTCTGGCGCCTGCTGGTTCAGCCCTGGTCCCGCTGGCCCCAGAACGGCTGGCTGCCCAACCCCATCGGCCCCTGGCCGGTGACCCTTCGCAGCTGGCTGACCCTGTTCAACTTCCGCGCCAACCACCGCAAGGTCATGGTGGCGGACACCCATGATGGCTGGTGCGGGCTGATCAGCTCCGGCAACCCACACGATGCCAGCAGCGCCCATTCCAACGTGGGGCTTCTGGTCCATGGTGACGCAGCCCTTGCCCTGCTTGACCAGGAGCAGACCCTGCTGAGCTGGGCCCGGGGGTATCGCTGCGATTTCAGGGCACCGCCGGGCCCCGCAACGGCTCCGACAGCGGAGGGACCGGGACTGAGACTGCTCACCGAGTCCCGTATCCGGGAGGCCAGCGTGGCACTGATCAACAGGGCCAACCCGGGTGATGAACTGGATCTGGCGCTGTTCTACCTGAGCCACAGGCGCGTCATAAAGGCCCTGAAGCGGGCACAGGCCCGGGGCTGCCGGCTCAGGGTACTGCTTGACCCGAACAAGGACGCCTTCGGGCGCATCAAGGGCGGTCTTCCCAACCGGCAGGTAGCGCTGGAGCTGCACGCCCACGGAATCCCGGTGCGCTGGTACCGCACCCATGGTGAACAGTTCCACTGCAAGCTGGTGCGGCTGGAACGACGGGACGGGCGGGTGGAGCTGATCCTCGGCTCCGCCAACCTGACCCGGCGCAATCTGGATGACCTCAACCTTGAAGCCGGCTGTGAACTGGTGGGCAATGAGGAGCTGCCCGCCCTGCGGGCGGCCGGAGACTGGTTTGAGCGCTGCTGGAGCAACCCGCCGGGCTTCCAGTGCAGCGTGCCCTATGGCGTCTGGGCGGACGGCCGCCGGCGCCGTTACCTGCTTTATCGTATCACGGAGTTCACCGGCTGGAGCAGTTTCTGATCAGTCCGTATCGATACCACGGAGGGCGTTGACCAGCGTACTCACCTCCGCATCCGGCTGATCCTCTTCCAGGGTCAGCCCCGCATCGGTAAAGACCTTCAAATCAATCCCGTGGCTGCCCATGGGCAGCTCACGACTGATCTGGTAGGGCATACCCGGCCGGTACTCCTCTTTCTGGCGAAGGTCCACAACACGCTGGGGGCAGGGCTGGCCCTGGGGATCCCGCACCACCAGCACCCTGGGGCGCAGACGGTTAAGCGCATAGGTGGTGATGACAATGGCTGACTCACCGCTGTTAAGCTGGACAATGGAGCCCGGCGGGTAGACGCCAATGCACTGTATGAAATCAAGAGCCAGCGCTTCATCGAACTGGTCACCGCGCTGGTCATAGATGATTTCCAGCGCTTCCTTGGACGAACGCGCGGATTCGAATACACGGTGGCTGGTCATGGCATCGTAGCTGTCCACAATGGACACAATCTTGGCAAAGAAGGGAATCTGGTGAGCCAGAAGGCCCTGGGGATAGCCGGTACCGTTCATGCGCTCATGGTGCGCATAAGCGACATCCACGGTAACCGGATCCACCCCCTTCATGCCGGTCAGAAGGCGCCGGCCATGCTCCACATGCTGACGCATGACCACCTTTTCCGCTTCCGTCAACGCTTCTGTCTTGTGGAGGATCTCCGCGGGTGTGTGCATCTTACCCACGTCATGCAACAGACCACTGAGCGCCAGCTTTTCGATCTCGCCCCCGAGCAGCCCCAGGTGGCGCCCGAAAATGGCCGACAGGATGCAGACGTTGATGCCATGCTCAGCGGTGTAGTCATCCTTGCTGCGAACCTGGAGCAGCATCTGCAGTGCTTCATGGTTACGCATCACGCTGTCCACGCAGGATTTGACCACGGTCCGGGCCTGCCGGGCGTCAATCGTCCTGCCAAGGCGGGCGTTTCCCATGATGTCTTCAGCCAGCGCCCTGGTCTGCTCGAAGGCCTCCCGGGCGTTCGGCAACTCCGTTTCAATGTCCACGGTACTCAACCGGGGCTCCTGCCGACGGCGTTTACCGCCACCAAAACCGAAGCGCCAGGGCCGGGCTTCCGGAACCTCCTGCCCCTCCACATAGACGTACCGGCACTGTTCCTGCAGCGCCTGAATATCCGCCGTATGGCGGATAACGAAACCCTGAACCGGGAAACTGGTTTCCAGCCAGGAACGATCCAGGCGCGTTACCGTCATGCCGAGCTTCAATTCGCTGACAGAAACCCGTATTTCAACCGGCTCGATCTTTTCCATGGCAGAACACATGTGAGCTTGGATTGTAATGCATGGTAGCAACCGAGAGCCCTCGACACACCGATGGTTTCGTGCAGAATGCGTAAACGAACCTGCATAAAAGGACGCTCCGAATGCGTACTTACCTCTTCATGGCACTTCTGGCGGCTACCAGTACTGTACAGGCCATGGCATCTGATGACTTTGATCGCTGTGTGGCCGGCCTGCGCGACCATGCGCTGGACCAGGGCATTTCCGAATCCGTCACCAGCCGGGTACTGGCCGGTATCGAGCCGCTCGAACGGGTGATTGAGCTGGACCGCAGCCAGCCGGAGTTCACCCGCTCGTTCCGGGACTATCTTGAAAAACGTGTAACGGAACAACGCATCGAAAAGGGCCGGATGCTCTACCAGGAACACTCGCAGCTGCTTGAACGGATAACCCGGGAAACCGGGGTTCCCGGCCGCTATCTGATCGCCTTCTGGGGCCTGGAAACCAATTTCGGGAGCTATACCGGCAGGATGCCGATCCCACGCGCACTGGCCACCCTCGCCTGTGACCAACGCCGGAGTGACTATTTCACCGGTGAACTGGTATCCGCCCTGCGCCTCATCGAGCGCGGCGACGTGGAGGCTGAAGCCATGGAAGGTTCATGGGCCGGCGCGATGGGGCAGATGCAGTTTATGCCGTCCGTCTACCTCAAGCATGCGGTGGACGCGGATGGGTCCGGCCAGGTAGATCTGTGGAACAGCATACCGGACGCGCTGACCTCGGCGGGCCATCTTCTGGAAAGCCTGGGCTGGAACGAGGCCGAACGCTGGGGCCGGGAGGTCCAGCTCCCCGAAGGCTTTGACTACAGCCTGGCAGCAGGGCTCAAGCGCAAACGCCCACTCTCCGAGTGGCGGGAGCTCGGTATCCGCAATGCCTGGGGCGGGGAACTGCCACAGGCGGACATGCAGGCAGCACTGCTGCTGCCATCCGGCCACGAAGGTCCCGCCTTTCTGGTTTACGATAACTTCCGGGTGATCATGGGCTGGAACCAGTCCGAATTCTACGCCCTGGCAGTGGGCCACCTGGCGGACCGGATCGTAGGTGCCGGCCCGTTCCAGACCCGGCCACCGGATCACGAGCCCCTGAGTCGAGACACCATCGAAGCGCTTCAGGCGGCACTGAAGGAAGCTGGCCATGACCCGGGTCCGGTTGACGGCATCCTGGGCTCCGGCACCCGCTCGGCACTGCGGGACTTCCAGAAGAAAAATGACCTCAGGGCCGATGGGTTCCCGGACCCGGACTCACTCAGTGCGCTCGGCATCGACTGAAGTGTGGATGAAACCAATGCGCTCATCCTTCTGCTGCCACAGGTCAGTAATCCACTGCTGGAATCGGCTGCGGAAGGCCGGGTCGTTGCGGTAGTCGCCACGGACCCACTGCTGATCCAGCGGGTACTGGCGGATGTCCACGATCACCCGCGGAATCCGGTTGGCAAGAAGATCCCAGAAGCCGGGAACACCATCTGGATAGACAATGGAAATGTCCAGAATGGTGTCGATCTGGTCACCGATTGAGGCGAGTACGAAGGAAATACCGCCGGCCTTGGGCTGCAGTAGATGCCGGAAACCTGGTTGCTGCGCCTCATGCTTGGCGGGTGTATAGCGCGTTCCCTCCGGGAAGTTCACCACGGTAATGGGCATCCCCCGGCACTTCTCACAGGCCTTCCGGGTGATTTCCAGGTCCAGTCCGCGCTTTTCCGGGTGCTTCTTCAGGTACTCACTGGAATAGCGGCGCATCAGCGGGTAATCCAGGGCCCAGAAGGCCAGCCCAAGGAGGGGCACCCAGATCAGCTCGCGTTTGAGGAAGAACTTGTAGTACGGCACCCGCCCGTTGAGCACTTCCACCAGAGCGGCAATGTCCACCCAGGACTGATGATTGCACAGGACGAGGTAGGAGGTATCAAGCCGGGGGTTGAAATCGCCTCGCAGCTCCCACCGGGTATCGAGCATACGGTTCAGCACCGCGACGTTGGCGTCCACCCACTTCTCGGCGATCCACATCACGCCCCGGGCACAGCGCTGCTGGAAAGGCTGGTGGGGAACGACCAGCTTGGCAAGCGCGATCGCCATCATGGGGCCGATGCCGATCAGTGTATTGATCAGCACTACCAACAGCCCCAGTACTGCGCGGATTGACCCCACCATGGCCGCTTTCCGTTATTCCACCGTGACACTCTTGGCCAGGTTGCGCGGCTGGTCGACGTCCGTGCCCTTGAGCACCGCGACATGGTAGGACAGCAGCTGCAACGGCACGGTGCACAAAAGTGGCGCCAGAATGGGGTCCGTGTGGGGAATGGTCATGACGTGGGTACCTTCGCCATCGCCCATCGCGGTTTCACTGTCGGCAAACACGAAGAGTTCACCACCCCGGGCCCGTACCTCCTGGAGGTTGGACTTGAGCTTCTCGAGCAGGTCATTGGAAGGCGCCACGGTAACCACCGGCATTTCGCTGTCCACCAGTGCCAGGGGGCCATGCTTGAGCTCACCGGCCGGGTAGGCCTCCGCGTGGATGTAAGAGATCTCCTTGAGCTTGAGCGCGCCTTCCATCGCGACCGGGTAGAGCGAACCACGCCCCAGGAAGAGACTGTGGTGCTTATCCACAAACCACTGGGAAAGCTGTTTGATGGACTCGTCCAGGTCCATTATCGCGCGCATCTGGTCCGGTATGGCGCGCAGGGCCTGGACCAGTTCCGCCTCCCGGGCCTCGGAAAGCCCATTATGCCGGGCCAGCGCCAGAGTGAACATCAACAGCGCCGTGAGCTGGGTGGTGAACGCCTTGGTGGAGGCCACACCAATCTCCGGACCGGCGTGGGTCATGATCACCATGTCCGATTCCCGCACCAGGGAACTGCCCGGCACATTGCAGATGGCCAGCGCGGCCCGGAAACCCGCATCCCTGGCCTGGCGCAGGGCCGCAAGGGTGTCGGCGGTCTCGCCGGACTGGGAGATGGTCAGGAATAGGGTCCCGTCCTGAATGACATGGCTGCGGTAACGGAATTCAGAGGCGACCTCCACGCTGCAGGGAATACCCGCCAGCTCTTCGATCCAGTAACGCGCTACCATCCCGGCATGGAAGCTGGTGCCACAGGCCACGATCTGGACATGACGCACTTCCCCCAGCAGACGCGAGGCCTCGGTACCCAGGGCCTGCTCAAGCACCCTGCTATCAGTCACCCGTCCCTGCAGGGTGGCCTCGATCACGTCCGGCTGCTCGTGGATTTCCTTGAGCATGAAATGCCGGTAGCTCCCCTTCTCCGCGGCGTCCGCGCTGTGCTCGAAACGGTTGATGGGCCGCTCGACGCGCTGGCCGCTGGCGTCAGTGATGGTCACCGATTCGGCCCGGACCAGAGCCGTGTCGCCTTCGGCCAGATAGATGAAACGGTCCGTGACCGGCAGCAGGGCCAGTTGGTCTGAAGCGACAAAATGCTCGCCGATCCCCACCCCGATCACCAGAGGGCTGCCCTGGCGGGCTACCAACAAAGTCTCGGGTTCATCCGCGTGCAGAACGGCCAGCGCATAGGCCCCCTCAACCTGGCTCACAGCATTGTGGAAACCGGTGACCAGATCCCCCGCGCGGGCGTATTCACGCGCGATCAGGTGCGCCAGCACCTCGGTATCAGTTTCAGACGTGAAAGTGTAGCCATCGTTGCGAAGCTGGTCGCGAAGCGGCTCGAAATTCTCAATGATGCCATTGTGCACCACGGCCAGACGTTCGCCGGACATGTGCGGATGGGCATTGGCCGCGGAAGGCTTACCATGGGTGGCCCAGCGGGTATGGGCAATGCCCAGGTGCCCACTGGGCGGGTTGCTGCCAACCGCCTCTTCCAGGGCGGCGACCTTGCCCACCTCCCGCTGGCGCTGGATGCCGCTGCCCGGATCCAGAACGGCCAGGCCGGCCGAATCATAGCCACGGTACTCCAGGCGCCTCAGGCCCTCGATCAGAATGCCCTGGACGTCACGGCGCGCAGCCGCTCCCACGATTCCACACATGCCTAGCTGCCCCCCTGTTCGCTGTCCCGTCCGTCTTCCACCGGAACCCAGTCCGGGATGTTGCGCTGGCGACCGCGGGCCACCGCCAGTTCGCGATCAGCGACGTCCCGCGTAATGGTGGAGCCAGCGCCCACGAGGCTTCGCTCACCCAGGGTCACCGGGGCCACCAGTGAAGTATTGGAGCCAATGAAGGCTCCGTCACGGATCGTCGTATGGTGCTTGCTGGTGCCATCATAATTGCAGGTTATTGTACCCGCGCCAACATTCACGCCCGCGCCCATGGTGGTATCGCCCACATAGCTGAGATGGTTCACCTTGGCACCCTCGCCAATGCTGCTTTTCTTGATCTCCACAAAATTGCCCACCCGGGCGTCCCGGCCCAC
The DNA here is from genome assembly GCF_913056445.1 of uncultured Halovibrio sp. Classification (NCBI taxonomy): domain Bacteria; kingdom Pseudomonadati; phylum Pseudomonadota; class Gammaproteobacteria; order Oceanospirillales; family Halomonadaceae; genus Halovibrio; species uncultured Halovibrio sp. The sequence goes on along the minus strand of NZ_CAJXMA010000001.1, from coordinate 98,914 downwards.
CAGCGCATCGGGTCGCAGGCGGGCAAAGGGCCCAATCACAGCGCCCTGATCCACTCGTGCGCCCTCTATGACGGAATGGGCATCGACCCGGACATCCGAATCGAGACGGCAGTTACGCAACACCACACCCGGGCCGATCTGGACCCGGTCACCAAGCACCACGGCGCCTTCAAATACCGTGTTCACATCGATGACCACATCCTGGCCGGTTTCGAGATGGCCTCGGACATCCACACGGGACGGGTCCGCCAGGGTGGCACCGCCAGCCATCAGCAACAGGGCCTGCTGACGCTGGAACCAGCGCTCCAGTTCGGCTAACTGGGCGCGGTTGTTCACCCCCTGCACTTCCTCCGGTTCATCCGGCTGGGAAACTTCGATGCCCAGCCCCTCCTGGCGACCAAGGGCAATGATGTCGGTCAGGTAGTACTCACCCTGGGCATTATTCGAGGACAGCGCGGGCAGCCACTGCTTCAGCCGTTCCGCCGGAGCCCCCAGAAGACCTGTATTCACTTCGGTGATCACCAGCTGCTCCGGGGTGGCGTCCTTCTGCTCCACGATACCGGTAACGGTTCCCCTGCTGTCACGGAGTATACGGCCATAGCCTGCCGGATCCGGCAGATTGACGGTGAGCAGACCCAGCGAATCCCGGCTGATGACACCGGCGAGGCGTGACAGCGTATCGGCGGAAGTGAGCGGCACATCACCGTAAAGCACCAGCACCCGTGCGGTTTCAGGAATCCCCGGGAGGGCCTGGGCAACCGCGTGCCCGGTTCCCAGCTGCTCTTTCTGGATGACCCAATGGATATCGTTGCCGGGCGTTTGCTCCCGAACCTGGTCCGCGCCATGGCCGACCACCACATGCAGCCCGTCGGGGCCCAGGCTGCGCCCAGCCTCCAGCACATGATGCAGAAGCGGCTGCCCAGCCAACGAGTGGAGCACCTTGGGAAGGGAGGATTTCATCCGGGATCCCTGGCCGGCGGCCAGGACGACGATGTGCAGGGGTGTCGTCATCCGTTCGTACTCCTTGAATCAGAAAAACCGCATTGGATCATGCCCCAGCAGGGGCATGATCGGCAATGCGGTTTCCAGTAACAACCCGATGTCCGGATCAGCCGGTATTCAGCGCTTCTTACGGCGCAGCTTCTCCAGCGTCCGGAGCTGGGCAGCAGCCTCGGCCAGACGCGCGGCAGCACGGGAATAGTCCACTTCACTGCTGCGGTTGGCCAGCTCACGTTCGGCTTCCTGACGAGCCCGTTCCGCAGCGGCCTCATCCATATCATGAGCGCGCTCGGCGGTATCCGCCAGGATCGAAATCTTCTTGGGCTGAACCTCGAGATACCCGCCGGAGACGAAGAAGACTTCCTCCTTGCCATCTGCCATCCGGATATTCACGGGCCCGGGAGCCAGGCCGGTCAGCATGGGCGTATGGCCTGCCATAACGCCCAGCTCGCCGTTACTTGCGGTCGCGGTCAGCATCTCCACCTCACCGGAGAAGATGCTTTCCTGCGCGCTCACAATGTCACACTGTACGGTGTTAGCCATTGGTTACGCCTCTCTCAGTCGGAAATGGTTTACGCAGCTTTGTTTTCCATTTCCTTCGCTTTTTCGACCGCCTCGTCGATGCTGCCGACCATGTAGAAGGCCTGCTCAGGCATTGAGTCGTACTCACCGTCCAGAATGCCCTTGAAGCTGCGGATGGTCTCCTTCAGCGACACGTACTTACCGGGCGAACCGGTGAAGACCTCGGCCACGAAGAACGGCTGCGACAGGAAGCGCTCGATCTTACGCGCCCGGTCAACGGTCTGCTTGTCTTCCTCGGAGAGCTCATCCATGCCCAGAATGGCGATGATGTCCTTCAGCTCCTTGTAGCGCTGCAGCACACCCTGGACGCCACGGGCAACCTCGTAGTGCTCCTGGCCAATAACCAGCGGATCGAGCTGGCGACTGGTGGAGTCCAGCGGATCGATCGCCGGATAGATGCCCTTGGCCGCGATGTCACGAGCCAGTACCACGGTCGCGTCAAGGTGCGCGAAGGTGGTCGCCGGTGACGGGTCGGTCAGGTCGTCGGCCGGTACGTAGACCGCCTGGACCGAGGTGATGGAGCCAGTCTTGGTGGAGGTGATCCGCTCCTGGAGCTTGCCCATCTCCTCGGCCAGTGTCGGCTGGTAGCCCACCGCGGAGGGCATACGACCCAGAAGTGCGGACACTTCCTGACCCGCCAGCGTGTAGCGGTAGATGTTGTCGATGAACAGCAGGACGTCACGGCCTTCATCGCGGAACTTCTCGGCCAGGGTCATGCCGGTCAGGGCGACACGCAGGCGGTTCCCCGGCGGCTCGTTCATCTGACCGTACACCATCGAGACCTTGTCCAGGACGTTCGAGCCCTTCATCTCGTAATAGAAGTCGTTACCCTCACGGGTCCGCTCACCCACACCGGCGAATACGGAGAGACCGGAGTGCTCCTTCGCGATGTTGTTGATGAGCTCCATCATGTTCACGGTCTTGCCCACGCCGGCGCCGCCGAAGAGGCCAACCTTGCCGCCCTTGGCGAAGGGGCAGATCAGGTCGATGACCTTAATGCCGGTTTCCAGCAGCTCTTCCGAGGCCGACTGGTCGGCATAGCCGGGCGCCTTGCGGTGGATGGTCCAGCGCTCTTTCTCACCGATCTCACCCACTTCGTCCGTGGGCTCGCCCAGCACGTTCATGATGCGGCCGAGGGTTTCCTCGCCCACCGGTACCTTGATGCCTTCGCCGGTCCCGGTCACGCTCATGCCGCGCTTCAGGCCTTCGGTGGTGCCCATGGCGATGGTCCGGACCACGCCGTCACCAAGCTGCTGCTGGACTTCCAGAATGGTGCCCACGTCATCGAGCCGCACGGCATCATAGATGTTGGGTACGGAATCGCGCGGGAATTCCACGTCGATAACCGCCCCGATGATCTGAACGATACGTCCACTACTCATGCTTGCTTCCTCACTAACTCAGTATTCGGTATCGCCTTAAACGGCCGCTGCACCACTGACAATTTCGGAAATTTCCTGCGTGATGTTGGCCTGACGGGCCTTGTTGTACTCGGTCTTGAGATCGTCGATGATCTCGCCGGCGTTGTCGGTCGCGCTCTTCATGGCGATCATCCGAGCGGCCTGCTCACAGGCGATGTTCTCGACCACACCCTGGTACACCTGGGATTCCACGTAACGGGTCAGAAGCCCGTCAAGCAGGGTCCGCGGATCCGGCTCGTAGAGATAGTCCCAGCGATACTTGCCTTCCGGTTCCGCTTCCGCCTGAAGCGGCAGAAGCTGCTCGATGGTCGGCGTCTGGGTCATGGTGTTCACAAACTGGTTGTACACCACGTAGAGCCGGTCAATGCTGCCGTCGCGGTAGGCGTCGAGCATCACCTTGACGCTGCCGATGACCTGTTCCGCGCTGGGCCGGTCCCCGAGCTGGGTTTCCGATGCCACGATATTGCCACCCACCACGTTCAGGAAAACGCTGGCTTTCTGACCGAGCGTGCAGAAATCCGACGGCACGCCTTTGTCGTTCCAGGAGCGGCTGTCCTGAAGCATGGTCTTGAACAGATTGTTGTTCAGACCACCACAGAGACCACGATCCGTGGAGACGACGATGTAGCCCACACGATTCGCTTCCCGAGCTTCCATGAACGGGTGCCGGTAGTCGGAGTCGGCTTCCGCCAGATAACCGATCACATCCCGGATCTTGCTCGCGTAGGGGCGGGTCAGTTCCATGCGCTCCTGGGCTTTACGCATCTTGCTCGCCGCCACCATTTCCATGGCGTTGGTGATCTTCTGCGTATTCTGGATGCTGGAGATCTGAGTGCGTATTTCTTTTCCGCTGGCCATAGTTCAGTGCCTTTTCCGGTTGATCGCTCCGCCACAGTCACGGGGCCCGCAGGCCCCGAACGGCATTACCAGCTCTGGGTCGACTTGAACTTATCCAGCGCTGATTTCAGACCACTCTCGACCTCGTCATTCAGTTCGCCGGAGTCGTTGATCTTGGCCAGCAGCTCAGACTGCTCGGTGCGCATGTAATCCATAAGCGCCTTTTCGAAATCCACGATCTTCTTGGCGTCCACATCCTCGAGGTAACCCTCGTTGGCAGCGAACAGGACCGTCGCCATCTCACCTACGGACATCGGCGAGTACTGTTCCTGCTTCATCAGCTCGGTAACACGGGCACCGTGCTCCAGCTGCTTACGGGTCTGCTCATCCAGATCGGACGCGAACTGTGCGAACGCCTGGAGCTCGCGGTACTGGGCCAGAGCCAGACGGATACCGCCACCAAGCTTCTTCATGATCTTGGTCTGCGCGGAACCACCCACACGGGAGACCGAGATACCCGCGTTCATCGCCGGGCGGATGCCCGAGTTGAACAGGTCCGTCTCCAGGAAGATCTGACCGTCAGTAATGGAGATTACGTTGGTCGGAACGAAGGCGGACACGTCACCGGCCTGGGTCTCGATGATCGGCAGTGCCGTCAGTGACCCGGTCTTGCCGGTTACTTCACCGTTGGTGGCCTTCTCAACGTACTCCGGATTGACCTTGGACGCACGCTCCAGCAGACGGGAGTGCAGGTAGAACACGTCACCCGGATACGCCTCGCGGCCCGGCGGGCGCCGCAGCAGCAGCGACACCTGACGATAGGCCCAGGCCTGCTTGGTCAGGTCGTCGTAGATGATAAGGGCGTCTTCGCCGCGATCACGGAAGAATTCACCCATGGAGGTACCGGCGTAGGGCGCCAGGAACTGCATGGAGGCCGGATCGGCGGCACCAGCAGCGACCACGATGGTGTTGTCCATGGCACCGTGTTCTTCCAGCTTGCGCACCACGTTGGCGATGGTCGACTGCTTCTGGCCGATCGCCACGTAGATGCACTTAATGCCGCTGTTCTTCTGGTTGATGATGGTATCAACGGCCACGGCAGTCTTACCGATCTGGCGGTCGCCGATGATCAGCTCCCGCTGGCCGCGACCGACGGGAACCATGGTATCAATCGGCTTAAGGCCGGTCTGGACGGGCTCGTTCACCTCTTCGCGGGCGATAACCCCGGGGGCCACCTTCTCAATCGGTGTGGTTTCGGTGGTTCCCGCGTCACCCTTACCGTCGATCGGGTTACCCAGGGCGTCCACGACGCGGCCCAGCAGTTCGCGACCCACCGGCACCTCAAGGATGCGGCCGGTACACTTGACCTTCTGACCTTCCGCGAGGCCCTCGTCCTCACCGAGCACAACGGCACCGACCGAATCCCGCTCGAGGTTCAGGGCCATGCCGTAGTTGCCGTTCTGGAACTCAACCATCTCGCCGTACATGACGTCGGCCAGACCGTGGATGCGAACGATGCCGTCGGAAACGCTGACGATCGTCCCTTCATTGCGAGCTTCAGAAGACACATCGAGCTTTTCGATGCGCTTCTTGATGATCTCGCTGATTTCGGATGGATTCAGTTGCTGCATGCCTGTGTCCTCAAAAAATTCTGCAAATGACCGCGTGTCGGAATTCGGTTCCTGCCGTGCCTGGCGGACTCAGGCGCTCATGGCGTTGGCCAGCCTGTTGAGGCGCCCGCGCAGCGAGGCGTCAATAACCTCGTCACCCGCTCGGATAACCACGCCGCCGATGATTGACTGATCGGACTCAACACTGAGCTCAACCGAGCGGTCCAGGCGTTTTTCCAGGGCCTGGGAAAGCCGCTGCTTCTGCTCATCGTTCAGTTCAAAGGCGGTGGTCAGCGTGACGTCGACAATCCGCTCATGATCATGACGATAGGCTTCGAAGAGTGCCGCAACAGCCGGGAACTGCGCCAGCCGGCGATTTTCAGCCATGATATGGATGAAGTTGTTGACTGACTCCGGGAGCGGGTTCTCACAGACGTCGCTGATGAGCTGGATCTTTTCCTGGGCGCTCAGGCCCGGATGGCGCAGGACCGAGGCCATGCGGTCATCACTGGTGATGGCCGCCAGCAGATTGAGCGACTGACTCCAGTCATCGAACTGACCGCTGTCGCGTGCCGCCTCGAATGCCGCCCGCGCGTAGGGTCGGGCGAGTGACGTTGACTCTGCCATGTTGGACCTCGTTTACAGTTCCGCGGAGAGCTTATCCAGCATCTCGCTGTGCGCCTTGGCGTCGACGGAGGATTCCAGAATCTTTTCCGCGCCGGCGATCGCAAGAGTGGCAACTTCAGCGCGCAGCGCATCCCGTGCCTGCTGGCGTTCCTGCTCGATCTCGTCGCGGGCCTGGGCCAGCAGCCGATCGCCCTGTTCACGGGCTTCGGTCTTGGCCTCTTCCACAATCTGGTTGGCGCGCTTGTTGGCCTTTTCCACGATCGTGGCCGCTTCGTCACGCGCTTCCCGCAGTTCCTGGGTTGCCCTTTGCTGGGCCAGTTCCAGGTCCTGGTTTGCCCGGTCGGATGCGGCAAGGCCGTCGGCGATCTTCTTCTGGCGATCCTGCATGGCCTGAACCAGCGGGGGCCAGACATACTTCACGCAGAATGCGATGAAGATGAAGAAGCCGATGGTCTGCCCGATCATCGTGAGGTTGATATTCACGGCGTTCTACCTCTTTCCGATTCGTTGCGTTCGGGACGATGGGGCAGCCGCTATTGGACCACCCCTCAACCATCCGGTGTTATGCAACAACAAAGATCAGGTAAAGACCGATACCCACACCGATCATGGAAACCGCGTCCAGAAGACCCGCCATGATGAAGGTCTTGGTCTGGAGCTCAGCGGCCATTTCCGGCTGGCGTGCAGTGGTTTCGAGCAGCTTGCCACCCAGCAGGGCAAAGCCAACGGCGGTACCCAGAGCACCAGAGGCGATCATGATTGCGGCGGCGATGATTACGAGTTCCATAACAACTCCTGATTTAACGACGGTTTAGGGGTTTAGGATCATCAAAGATTGATGGTTAATGCTCTTCATGGGCCATGCTCAGATACACGATCGTGAGCACCATAAAGATGAAGGCCTGTAGCGTGACCACCAGAATGTGGAAGATCAGCCAGGGCACCTGCAGCGCCCACTGGGCCCAGAACGGCAGCAATGCGATCAGGATGAAGATCACCTCACCCGCGTACATGTTGCCGAACAGCCGGAGCGCGAGGGAAAACGGCTTGGTCAACAGCCCCACGGTCTCAAGGATCAGGTTGAACCAGGACAGAGACCAGTGGTTGAAGGGACTGAAGGTCAGCTCCTTGGTGAAACCGCCCACGCCTTTCACCTTGATGCTGTAGTAGAGCACCATCAGGAAGACACCGATAGCCATGCCGAAAGTGGCATTGGGATCGGTGGTGGGTACGATCTTGGTGTACTCGATGCCCATGGCCGAGGTCAGGGCCGGAATGTAGTCCACCGGGATGAGCTTGAGCGAGTTCTGGAGGAAAACCCACACAAAGACGGTCAGGGCGATTGGCCCGATCATGGGGTTACGACCGTGGAAGGTGTTCTTCACCAGATCCTGAGTGAATTCCACAACCATTTCCACCAGGTTCTGGAGCTTGCCGGGCTGATCACTGGTGGCGTTCCTGGCCACTATCCGGAAAAGAACCAGAAAGATGATGCCTGTCAGCGCCGACATGAAGAGAGTATCCACATGAAACGCCATGAACCCCATGGCGCGTGCCTCTTCGGCGGACTGGGCCATGGTCCAGGTGGCTTCCTGGAGTTCGGTGCCGTTCCGCTCGAAACCGGCCGGCAGTTTTCCGTAGGTGAGGTTCGTAAGGTGGTGCTGTATGTATTCCGCTGGAGATTCACCTGCCATGTTCTACTCTCGCCCCGTCATCGGTTTGCAACCCTACTGAACACAAGCGGCGTCAGCATGTGGCTGAGGATCATGGTGCCGAACCCTGTAAACAGGGCCGGCCCGTCGATTGGCTGGATCAGCATCAGCGTGCCCGCCAGAAGAACCACTGTCGCGGACAGCTTGAACATCTCACCGGCCATCATGGCCGCGAAAACCGCCCCCATCCGCCGCGCTCCGCTATGGCGGAAATAGCGCAGGGCAAAAAGGCTGTTCGGTATCCAGTAAGCAAGCCCCCCGAACAGGGCGGAGCGGGCACCGAGCGCCGACTCAAGCAGGAAAAGACTGCTGATCAGCAGCAGAATTCCCAGCTGTAGCGTGATGAGTCGGCCTACCGGAGGCCGCCTGATGTTCAAAATGCCAACCCTTGTCGGCCGTTGTTAAAGCGGGGCAGATTATAGGGCTTTGGGTGGTCTGGATCAATAAATTTGGATGAAAATTCGAACGATTGCCAGCAGCCGACTACTGGATATGATCAAGAATTCCGTCCAGCTCATCCAGGCTGTTGTATTCGATCACCACCTTCCCCTTACCACGTTTGCCGTGATTGATGGCCACGCGCGCGCCGAGCCTATCCGCCAGCCGATCCTGGAGGTTGCGGATGTCCGGATCCTCCTTTTTCGGTTCCGGCTTGGCATTGTCCTGGCCCTGCTCCAGGCTTTTGCGCACCAGCGCTTCTGTCTGACGTACCGAGAGTGACTTGCTCACCACCTGGCGGGCGACCGGCGCCTGCTGCTGCTCCGGCAAACCCAGAAGGGCGCGGCCATGGCCCATCTCGAGGTCGCCGTGTTCCAGCATAATCCGGACCTCTTCGACCAGCCCCATGAGCCTCAGCAGGTTGGTGATGGTGGTGCGTGACTTACCCACGGCGTCAGCCGTCTGCTGCTGGGTCAGGCCGAATTCTTCCTGCAGGCGGTAAAGGGCGGCGGCTTCCTCGATAGGGTTGAGGTTCTCGCGCTGGATATTTTCCACCAGGCCCAGGGCAATGGCAGCCTCATCCGGAACCTGACGGATCAACGCCGGTATGCGGTCCAGGCCTGCGAGCTGGGTGGCGCGCCAGCGACGTTCACCGGCAACCAGCTCGTAATGGCCGCTCTCCAGAGGCCGCACCACCACCGGCTGCATCACACCCTGCTGCTTGATGGACTCGGCCAGCTCCTGCAGCGCCTCTTCATCCATGTCCCGACGCGGCTGATAGCGCCCGCGCTGGATCAGATCCAGGGGCAGCTCTTTCAGCTCGGCTTCAATGGCCGGATCCGCCGGGGCGTCATCCTCCAGGTTGGTCCGGGAACCTTCAAGAAGAGCGTTGAGGCCTCTCTGGCCCAGTCCGCGTTTGCGCGATGACATGATGGTTGCTTGTTATCCTGTTCGTTGCTGGTGCGGGTGCCTGCCGTCAAACGGCGACGGCGCCCTCTGATTGCTGGCTGCCATTACGCCTGACCATCTCCCCCGCCAGCGCGAGATACGAGATGGCACCCTTGGAGCTGCGGTCGTAGCGCAGCGCCGGCATGCCGTAACTGGGAGCTTCGGCCAGGCGCACGTTGCGCGGGATAACGGCCGAGTAGACCCGGTCGCCGAAGTAGTCGTTGAGCTGGCGCGATACGTCCAGGGTCAGGCTGTTACGGGGGTCATACATGGTACGCAGCAGGCCCTCGATTTTCAGCGCCGGATTCACGGTTTCCTGGATCTGCTCGATGGTACCCATGAGTGCAGCCAGCCCTTCCAGCGCGTAGTACTCGCACTGCATGGGAATCAGCACCGAGTCGGCGGCGGCCAGGGCGTTGACGGTCAGCAGGTTGAGCGCCGGCGGGCAGTCGATGAGGATGAAATCATAGAGCTCGGTGATGGGCTTGAGCGCCAGGCGCAGACGGTGCTCCCGGCCGATCTCGTTCATCAGCTCCACCTCGGCGGCGGTCAGGTCGCCGTTGGCCGGCAGCACATCGAACCCGGAGTCCGGTGCTTCAGTACAGACGTCGGCAGCGTTCTGGCGGCGGGTCAGCACGTCAAAGCCGCTGACCTTGAGTTCGTTCTTGTCGAGCCCGCTGCCCATGGTGGCGTTGCCCTGGGGGTCCATATCCACCAGCAGCACGCGGCGCTTGGTCGCCGCCAGCGAGGCCGCCAGGTTCACACAGGTGGTGGTCTTACCCACGCCACCTTTCTGGTTGGTTACCGCCACGATGCGCGCCATTACCGTCAGTCTCCTGTCTCGCCCGTGGAATCCGTGCTGTTGCGCCCGATGCGCAGTATCCGCCGTTCCGCGTCCACGCCGGGTACGGTGACCCGACTGTCTTCAAGCAGCTGCCAACCGGTGGGCAGCCCTTCAACCTCGGTGGTGGCTTCCGGGCCCTTCATGGCCAGGTGTTCCCCGTCCTGCGCCAGTAGATGGGCCGTCATGGGTACCATTTCCGCCAGTGAGGCGAAGGCGCGGCTTGTGATCTGCGGGAAGGGGCCGCCCTGCCAGTCCTCGACCCGGGAATGCACCACCTGCATGTTATCCAGGCCCAGCTCCAGCCGGCACTGGGTCATGAACCGGGTCTTCTTGCTGTTGCTGTCCAGCAGTGTCACCTGTCTGGACGGCGAGTGCAATGCCAGGACCAGGCCCGGGAAGCCGCCGCCGGAGCCGACGTCCAGTATGGGGCCAGGGCCGAGCCGCGGCACCAGGGTCAGGCTGTCCAGAAGGTGCCGGGCGCACATGGCGCTGCGCTCGCGTACGGCGGTCAGGTTGTAGGCCCGGTTCCACTTTTCCAGTAAATCCAGAAGCCGCAGCATCCGGTCCGCCGTCTCCGGGGCGAGACGGACACCGAGTGCTTCGGCCCCCGCCTCCAGTTCACGGCGCTCCGTGTCCATTCAGGCGCTTTCCTGCTGCAGCAGATCCCGTTTCTTGAGATGGATCAGCAGCTGGGAGACCGCCGCCGGCGTCACGCCCTGAATGCGCGAGGCCTGGGCAATGGTTTCCGGACGTGTTTCCTCAAGCTTCTGCTTCACCTCATTGGACAGGCCACCGACACTGTCGTAGTCCAGATCCTTCGGCAGGGTCATGTTCTCATGCCGGCGCAGGCGCTCGATGTCCGCTTCCTGACGGGAGATGTAGCCCTCGTATTTGACCTGGATGGCCACCTGTTCGGCCACCACCGGATCCTCGGCGCGTTCGCCCCCAATGGCAGCAACCGCCTCGTAGTCGACCTCCGGCCGGCGCAGCAGTTCGGACAGGGTCTGGTCCTTTTTCAGGGGCTGTTTCAGGTACTGGTCGGCCACCGCCGCTGCTTCCGTGCCCGGATGGATCCGTGTGCGGTCAAGGCGCTCACGCTCCGCCTGGATGCCTGCGCGCTTGGCCTCAAACGCAGCCCAGCGCTCATCGCTTACCAGACCCAGATTGCGCCCTGTTTCGGTCAGTCGCAGATCCGCGTTGTCTTCACGCAGCACCAGGCGGTATTCCGCCCGGCTGGTGAACATCCGATAGGGCTCCTTCGCCCCCATGGTGATGAGGTCGTCCACCAGTACACCGAGATAGGCTTCGTCCCGACGTGGGTACCAGGGTTCCTCACCACGCGCGGCCAGGGCCGCGTTGAGCCCGGCCAGCAGGCCCTGGGCGCCGGCTTCCTCGTAACCGGTGGTGCCGTTGATCTGGCCCGCCAGATAGAGCCCGCCGATAAAGCGGGTCTCAAGCGTGTGATGGAGGTCGCGCGGGTCCAGGTAGTCGTATTCGATGGCGTAACCCGGCCGGGTGACGTGGGCGTTCTCGAAGCCCGGGATGGTCCGGATGAAGGCCATCTGCACGTCGAACGGCAGGCTTGTGGAAATACCGTTGGGATAGAGTTCCTGGCTGTTCAGGCCTTCCGGCTCCACGAAGATCTGGTGGGAATCCTTGTCCGCGAAGCGGTGGACCTTGTCCTCGATGGAGGGGCAGTAGCGCGGCCCAACGCCTTCAATGTCGCCAGAGAACATGGGCGACTGATCCTGGGCCCCCCGGATGATGTCGTGGGTCTCCGGCGTGGTGCGGGTGATGTAACAGCACATCTGCTCTGGATGCGAATCCGCACTGCCGATGTAGGACATCACCGGTTCGCGTTCGTCGCCGGGCTGAACGTCCATCTTCGAGAAGTCCACGGTCTTGGCGTCGATCCGCGCGGGTGTGCCGGTCTTGAGCCGGCCCACGGTGAACGGGAGCTCCCGCAGCCGTTTGGCCAGGCCGATGGTCGGCGGGTCGCCGGCGCGGCCGCCCTGCTGATTCTGCATGCCAATGTGGATGACCCCCCCGAGGAAGGTACCGGTGGTCAGCACCACCGTGGGTGCCCGGAAGGCGACACCGGTCTGGGAGACCACGCCCTGCACCTGGTCATTCTCGACGATCAGATCCTCCGCCGCCTGCTGGAAGATATGCAGGTTGGGCTGGTTTTCCAGCATGTTGCGGATGGCGGCCTTGTACAGGGCACGGTCCGCCTGGGCACGGGTAGCGCGTACGGCCGGGCCCTTGCTGGAATTGAGAACCCGGAACTGGATGCCCGCCTGGTCCGTGGCCAGGCCCATGGCCCCGCCCAGCGCATCGATCTCCTTCACCAGGTGACTCTTGCCGATACCGCCGATGGCGGGATTACAGGACATCTGGCCAAGGGTCTCGATGTTGTGCGTCAGCAGGAGGGTATCGCGCCCCATGCGGGCCGCGGCGAGGGCCGCTTCGGTGCCCGCATGGCCACCGCCGATGACGATGACGTCGAAGTGCTTGGGGTATTCCACGCTGGACCTCGGGGTTTGCCGGTATCTCTGAATGAACCGCGTAGTATAACCCGAAGCGTCAAGCCTGTGCAGGCGATCCGGACAATTTCTGAACAGATACCATCTATCCCGGAATAACAGACACCTGCAGTGCTTTCGTCACAAAGCACTCAAAAAACTGTCCACAGATTGGAGGCGCCTTAAAAAGCCTTATTTATTACCTAGAATGCTGACGTAAAAGTATTTTTTAAATTTTCTACAGATCTCTCCCTATTCTGTAAACAGAGTTTTCCACAAGGAAGGCGACCTACTGTCTCTGGATCACCAGGACCACCTCGCCCACACGGAATCCCCACCAGGTCATTTCCGTTTCATTGATGACGGTGTCCTCGGTGACACGGTACATCCAGTCATCCATTCGGACGTTGTAGGTGCTTCCTCCGAAGGACACTTCCAGCACGTAGTTCATGTGGATGGCATTGCCCTCGAACTCCATGAAACCCGGCTCTGTCACATCCCCAGCCGTGGCGTGATAGCCGCCGTCACGGGGCTCCAGGGTCCAGACGCGCGTGTCGGTCTCACCATCGCTGTACGTGAACACCTCGTCCAGGGTACCCACGCCCTCCTCATCCCATGACGCATCAATGGTGGCATCGAAATGGCGGATCACCTCGCCGGAACGGTTCTTCACCACACCACGGGCGGTCAGCTCACCCTGGAAGAACTCACTGGGCACCAGCTCCGGCTCCTGGCCCGCATAGTCGTTGATTGCGGGGCCGGAGCAGGCCGCCAGAAAGGGCAGGACCAGAAAAAGAAGCCCGTAGACGCGGCGGGCTGGATGTATGACTGCCATGGGCTGAACCTCCATCGGAATGAGTGACTGTTACTGGATACGTGGGTTTTCCCGGGAGGGTTCATTGGGTGGCCGCAGTGACGTACACAGATGTACACGTCGCCATTGGCTCGAATGACGGAGCTGTCAGAAACTGTCTTCACAGTAAACAGATGGGAGGGTCCGAGATGGCAAGCTACAAGGCGCCTCTGACCGACGTGAATTTCCTGCTCAACGAAGTGTTCGACTACCCCAGTCACTACCAGAGCCTGAGCAACGGGGCCGAGGCGACACCGGACATGGTGGACGCCATCCTCGGTGAATGTGCCAAGTTCTGTGAGAACACTCTGTTTCCGCTCTACCAGAGCGGCGACCAGGAAGGCTGCAAACTGGTGGATGGCGAGGTTAAGACCCCGGCCGGCTACAAGGAAGCCTACGACGAATACGTGGCCGGTGGCTGGCAGGGCCTCTCCAGCCTGGAGGAATACGGCGGCCAGAACCTGCCCGCCTCCCTGGGCCTGATGAAGCAGGAGATGATGGGCACCGCCAACTGGCCCTTCAGCATGTACCCGGGTCTGTCGATGGGGGCCATGAACACCCTGCAGCTTCATGGTGATGAGGATCAGCGCCAGACCTACCTGACGCCGATGACCGAGGGCCGCTGGACCGGAACCATGTGCCTGACCGAGCCCCAGTGCGGCACCGATCTTGGCCAGGTCCGCACGAAGGCTGTCCCCCAGGAGGACGGCAGTTACCGCATCACCGGCACCAAGATCTTCATCTCCTCCGGAGACCATGACCTGGCCGAAAACATCGTGCACATCGTGCTGGCACGCACCCCAGAGGCGCCCAAGGGAACCAAGGGCATTTCCCTGTTCATCGTGCCCAAGTACCTGCCGGACGGGAAGGGCAACGCGGGCGAGGCCAACGGGGTTTCCGTGGGCGCGCTGGAAGAGAAGATGGGCATCAAGGCCTCGGCCACCTGCACCATGAACTTCGATGACGCCAACGGTTACATGGTCGGGGAGGAGAACAAGGGCATGGAGTGCATGTTCACCTTCATGAACACGGCCCGGATCGGTACCGCCATCCAGGGCGTGGGTCCAGCCGAACTCTCCTACCAGAATGCCCTGGCCTACGCGAAGGAGCGTCGCTCCATGCGCGCACTCTCTGGCAAGAAAGAGCCGGAGCAGGTGGCGGACAGCCTGATGTACCACGCGGACGTGCGCCGCATGCTGCTGACCCAGAAGGCGGTGGCTGAAGGCGGGCGGGCCATGCTCTATGATGCCGCTCAGTACGCGGATCACATGGTCTGCGGCCACCTGGAGGAGGACACGAAGAAGATCCAGAAGTACGACGACAAGCTCGGCTTCCTGACCCCGATCCTCAAGGGCTTCCTCACCGAGAAGGGTTATGAGGCCACCAACCTGGGCATGCAGGTATTCGGCGGCCACGGCTACATCAAGGAGCACGGCATGGAGCAGATCGTGCGCGACACCCGGATCGCAACCCTCTACGAGGGCACCACCGGCATCCAGGCGCTCGACCTGCTCGGCCGCAAGGTGCTGATGATGACACAGGGCGGCGCGGTGCGTGACTTCACCCTGCGCATGAGCAACGAGGCGCGCAAGCACCTCACCGACAGCACCCTGCGGCCCTGGGCCTGGCAGATCCTCAAGCTGGCAACCCAGTGGAACTGGCTGACGTTCCGGCTGATGGTTATCGCCCGCAAGGACCGCGACATGGTTTCGGCGGCCGCGCATGACTTCCTGATGTACAGCGGCTATGTCTACATGGCCTTCATGTGGCTGCGCATGGCCGCAGCAGCCCGCAAGGGCCTCGAGGAAGGCGGTGACCAGAGCGAGGAATTCTACAACGCCAAGCTGGCGACCGCGGAGTTCTACTTCGAGCGGATGCTGCCACAGGCCCAGGGCCATGCCGACAGCATGCTGAGCCCCAGCGATACCCTGATGCAGCTGGGTAACGAGGCCTTCGCCTTCGATTACTGAACCCCTTTTACCCCTCCCCTGCCGGCCTCCGGGCCGGCTTTTTCATCTCAACCCCCCAGCGGCACCCTGAGGGTCATGCGCACATCGCGCCCGGGGCTCAGCGCATAGCCTTTGTAGGTATCCAGAAAGTCCCGGTAGGTCTTATCCGTCAGATTCCGCACTTCGAGGCTGAACCGCATGGGCGCGCCCGTAACGCCCTCCACGGAAAAGCCCAGGGCCAGGTCCGCGACAGTATAGGCATCGGTCGATGCCGTGCCGAAGGGGGCGTTGTCGAACTGGGCGAAGGGTTCACCCGGGGCTGCCTCCCTGGAAGCGTTATGCCGGAGACCCAGGCGGACATAGGGACTGCGGGCCCATCCCCAGTTCCCGGGTGTCCAGGTTCCTTCGACCAGCAGTTCGTCAGCCGGCTGGAGTGGCAGGTCCTCACCGGTCTGGTCGTTTTCACCGTCAACGGCACTATAGGTGGTACTCAGCTCGAGCGTTTCAGTCATCTGTGCCCGGGCTGTCAGTTCCACGCCGGTGAGGACGGCGTCGGTCTGCTGGTACTGGAACACCGGCAGAGCGTCCTGCGTATTGCCCGTGTCGTGAAGGTAGATGTAGTTGTCAATCGCATTGCGGTAAACCGTGGCACTGGCAGACGTTTGGTGGGAACGCCACCGGAGCGACAGGTCGGTATTCAGCGATTTCTCAGCGTCCAGGTCGTCATTGCCCTTCTGGACCGCCGCAACACCAGCATGCACCCCGTCCGCATGGAGTTCGAAAAGGGTCGGCGCCCGGAAACCACGCCCGATGTTACTGGCAAGCGTCAGGTTATCGGTCAGGGCATAGGAACCACCGAACGAGCCCGATGTCACCGAGTAGTCATTGGAGTCACTGCCTGAGAACGAAGTCGGCGCCGCCGTCTTGCTGCTTTTCGCAATGGTCTCGGTCCAGTCCTGCCGCAACCCAGCCTGCAGGGTGAGACGCCCCAGTGTGCGCTCCTCAAAGGCAAACAGGCCGACATTGTTCACCCGACCTCCGGGCGTCAGCTGGGTGGTGCCCCGGGAGACCTGTTGCTTGGTGCGGTATTCAATCCCCATGCGCCCGGCGTCGAGAAACGCCAGTTGGCCGTGTCTGGCCTCGAGACGGGTGGTGTACTGGTCGAATTCAATGTCGAGGGTCCCATCAAACAGCGCATCCCTCGGGACACCGGCCGCGTTCGACTGGCGCAGGTTATTCTGCCATGCCAGGGTTGGCTGAAGGGTCCAGGTGTCATTGACCGGCAGCGTGGCGTCCAGACGAAGCTCGTCGTTCTCCAGATTCTGGCCGATGCCCTCCGGGCCCTGGCCAGGCGGCTTGTTGCCGGCCGGGGGCGGCAGCAGGAAGTTGTGTTCATTGCGCCATCCGGTATAGCGCATCCGGACCTCGCCGAAGGCCCCACGATAACCGACGCCGAGTTGACCGTTGGTCTGGTCAAAGTCCGTGTACTCCAGTGATCCGGTGTAGGCGGGTGCCCGGCGTTTGCCGGCGTCACTGGGAGGCGGCGGGAAGAAGGTCCGGTCATCCGGCACGGTGACATCCCCGGCGTCCCGGTGAATGATGCCAGCGGCAAAACTCCAGTGCTTCCCCTGGCTGGTTCCCTTGAGCCCGAGGTCATTCTGGTCGTTGTTGGTAGCATGCCCCAGTAGCGCCTCGCCCCTGTTGTGACGGGATCCATCACTGCTGAAAGTCAGTGGCAGGGGTTGTACATCCACCGCACCGCCCAGCGCATCGGACCCGTAAAGGATGCTGGACACGCCACGAACCACCTCAATACGCTCGCTCAGGAAGGGTTCAACGTTGGGTGAATGCCGGGTCCCAAACTGCTGGTGGTCCACGGCAATACCGTCGGACAGGATCCGCACCCGATTACCGGACAGGCCACGGATCACCGGCTTACCAGCCTGATTGCCGGCACTGACGGTATCGACCCCGGGAAGGTGATCCAGCGTCTGGCCAAGAGTGGCGCTTTCGCGGCGATCCTTGTCCTCGCCCTGCAGGACGTCAATCTGGGCGGCCTGCATCAGTGGCGAACCGGGAGCGGGCGCGACGGCTTCCACAACGACCTCATTCAGGGCCATCACCCCGGTGTTCGTATCCTGTCCCAGCGCCAACGCGGGTGCCATTGCAAGACCCAGAACGCCCATGGTGCCCGGGATGGCATCGGATAGCCGCCCGGCATTGAAGGGTTTCAATTGCATGGGTTCTCCTTACGACGTTATATCATTACTTCTTTAAACGGTATTCCAGCGACCACGCCCTCTATCAGATGTGTTGAACTGGAATCCGATCTGGTGCCCTATGATGAATAAACGGATGTTATAACATAACCTTAATAGGCACAACCTGATCGGCAATGATTCAGGCGGCTGATGAATCGCTTGGGTAGGAGTTATTTTCCGATGCAGAAGGAGCTGAAGATTTCGCCCAGGAGCTCATCGGGCGTCATGGCCCCGGTGATTTCGCCAAGCGCGTCCTGAGCCTGGCGCAGATCCTCGGCCAGCAGTTCGCCGGCACCGAACTCGCTGAGCTGGGTCTGGCCCTGGACGACCATGGAACGCGCGCGCTCCAGGGCATCAAGATGACGCCGACGCGCCATGTAGCGCCCTTCAGCAGCAGTCTGATAGCCCATGCAGTCCTTCAGGTGTTCCCGCAGGGTGTCGACGCCCTCCCCGGACTGCGCGGATAGGCGGATGACGGGAGTGCCATCGTGGTCGGTGAACCCGGGCGTTTCTCCCGAGAGATCCACCTTGTTTCGGAGTACGGTAACCGGGAGTCCTTCCGGCAACTGGCGTGGCAGACCGGTTCGGAGGGTCGCGGGATCAGTATCCGGCGTTGTGACGCTGTCCACCAGCAACAGGACCCGGTCGGCCTTCTCGATCTCGGCCCAGGCCCGGTCGATGCCGATGCGTTCCACTTCATCGGCGCTGTCGCGCAGGCCCGCGGTGTCAATGATGTGCAGCGGCATGCCGTCAATCTGGATCTGCTCTCGCAGCACGTCCCGGGTTGTGCCCTCGATTTCGGTCACGATGGCTGTGTCCTGGCCGGACAGGGCATTCAGGAGGCTGGACTTGCCGGCGTTGGGTTTTCCGGCGATGACCACCTGCATGCCGTCCCTCAGCAGTGTGCCCTGATGGGCTTCCTGGACAGTGCGGTCCAGTGATTCCAGCAGGGCCTGGAGATCCGCGGCAACCTTGCCGTCACCGAGGAAATCCACATCCTCGTCCGGGAAATCGATGGCCGCCTCCACATAGACCCGGAGCTGGACCAGTTCCTCAATGAGTCCCGAGACCACCCTGGAGAAGGCACCCTGAAGGGATTGCAGGGCACTTCGAGCCGCCTGTTCCGAACTGCTTTCAATAAGATCGGCAATGGCCTCGGCCTGGGCGAGGTCCAGTTTATCGTTCAGAAAGGCGCGTTCCGAGAATTCCCCCGGGCGTGCAAGTCGGGCCCCCCTGGCCGTGGCGGAAGCCAGGATCCGGTCCATGAGGACGGGTCCGCCATGGCCCTGGAGTTCAAGGACATCCTCACCAGTAAAGGAATGCGGACCGGGAAAGTACAGGGCAATACCCTCATCCAGGACATCGCCCGTCTCATCCAGGAAAGGGCCATAGTGAGCATACCTGGGCCGGGGCTCAAACCCCAGGAAGGCTTGCGCCAGGACCAGGGCCTGTGGCCCCGAGAGGCGGATAACGCCAACACCCCCGCGGCCCGGAGGCGTAGCGAGGGCAGCGATGGTATCCCGGTCAGCACCGCTCATGGCGCGTCAGAGGATCAGCCCTTGGCGGACTTCCCCTGCTCCTTCTCGATCTGGCGGTAGATGAAGAACTGCTGTGCCATGGAGAGCACGTTGTTGCTCAGCCAGTATAGCACCAGGCCTGCCGGGAACCACAGGAAGAAGAAGGTGAACATGATCGGCAGCAGCTTCATCACCTTCGCCTGTACCGGATCCGGTGGTGTCGGGTTCAGCTGCATCTGCAGGAACATCGAGCCGCCCATCAGGATCGGCAGGATGAAGTACGGATCCATCACCGAGAGGTCGTTGATCCACAGCATGAAGGGTGCGTGGCGCAGCTGAACACTCTCGAACAGCACCCAGTAGAGGGAGATGAACACCGGCATCTGCACCAGTATCGGCAGGCAGCCGCCCAGTGGGTTGATCTTCTCCTTCTTGTAGAGATTCATCATCTCCTGGGAGAGCTTCTGGCGATCATCGCCGTACTGTTCCTTGAGACGCTGCATCTCCGGCTGGACACGGCGCATGTTGGCCATGGAACGGTAACTGGTGGCCGAAAGCTTGTAGAACGCCAGCTTAACCACGACAGTCAGCAGGATGATGGCAACACCCCAGTTGCCGGTCAGGCCATGGAACCAGTCCAGGAGGTAGAACAGGGGCTGGGAAATGAAGAACAGCCAGCCAAAGTCGACCGTGCGGTCCAGGTTGGGCGCAATGCCCTGGAGACGCTCGATGATCTTGGGGCCGACGTAGACCCTGGAACTGATCTCTTTCTCTTCACCCGGAGCGACTTTGGTACCGGGACTGACAAAGCCCATGACATGGAGGTTACTGCCACGCTGGCGGGTCTGGTAGCGATGGGTCTCATCCTGGTCCGGGATCCAGGAGCTCATGAAGTAATGCTGGAGGAAAGCGATCCAGCCCCCCTCGACCTGGCGGTTCAGGGGGGTTTCCTTCAGATCCGAGAACTCGTACTTGGTATAGGGCTCCTGGGGTGTGCTCAGAACCATGCCGAGGAAAGCCTGGACGCCAAGGATCCTCTGGCCGGTGGGATCGCCACTTTCATCACGGACGATACGACCGGAGAAGTATCCGTTCCAGGGCTCACTGGAATTGTTCCGTATATGGTAGCTGACCTTCAGGCGGTAGTGATCACGCTCGAAGGTGTAGCGTTTGATGATCTGTACCCCGGAATCCGTTTTATGGGTCAGATCCACGGTCAGCTTGTCTTCACCTTCCTCCAGACGATAGCTGTCGGAGTCGCTGTTGAAGGTCAGATTCCCGTGGCCGCGTGCGGAACCACCATCACCTAGAAGACTGCTTTCAAGGATGTAGGTGAGTTCCTCGTCACTCCGGAGCAGCTGCAGGGGCTTGTCCGACTTCAGAGTTCGGGTGTGCTCGGGCAGCCAGGCTTCCACAAGATGGCCGCCGTTGAGGCTGATGCGGGCATCCAGAACGTCCGTTTTCACCCGGATGGTGTCACTGCTGTCGGCGGTCGCGCCGGACCCGGTCGCTTTACTGCTGGTCTGCTGCCCGGCCGACGCCATGTCAGATTCCGGGCGCTCAAAACCATCGCCGCTATCGCTGCTGTTCGGAGGTTGCTGGCTCTGGGTGCCCGGATCGGCAGGAGCGGACTCCTCGGCAGCCACGGGTTCGGTGGAAACGGGCTGCTGGTGATAATCCTCGTTCCAGGCCATGACGAGGAGGTAGCTGACTATGGCCAGACCGAGCCATATGGCGACGCGGGGGATATCCATGGATTGGGTCATCCTTTGCGTGAACAGGATTGATGGGTCGGGGAAACCCCTGGAACCGGATCATAACCGGAGGTGCCCCAGGGATGGCATCGGAATAGGCGGTGCAGCGCGTAGTAACCACCGCGGATCATGCCGTGCTGCTCGATGGCGCTCACGGCGTATTCGGAACAGCTGGGCGTATGCCGGCAGTGAGGGGGCATCAGTGGACTGATCCCGTACTGGTAGGCGCGAATCAGCAGAAGAAGCAGCCAGCGCATTGGGTTATCCCGTTTTTGCCGGAGACCGGGAGGTCGCCTGTTTGCCCAGCTTCCGCCACGCCCGGTCCAATTCCTGGAACAGTTCGGCATTGTCCATGGTATTGCCGCCGGGCCGGGCCAGGACAATGACGTCCAGAGCTGGCAGATCGTGCTGTCGATGCCTGAAGGATTCCCGTACGGCACGCTTGAACTGGTTGCGTGCTGTGGCCTTGGGCAGATGCCGGCGGGCCACGATGATGCCCAAACGGGGCAATGCCCGGGATTCGTCGGAACTCCGGGCAAGCATCAGGAATCCACGGCTGCCGGCCCTGAACTCGACACTGTCGAATACCCGCGTGTAATCACGACTGTTGAGCAGTCTTGCCTGGCGGGGAAATCGGAAGTCAGGCGGCAACTGGACGGGTTCAGACGCTGAGGCGCTTGCGACCCTTGGCACGGCGGCGCGCAATCACTTTGCGACCGTTCTGGGTTGCCATGCGGGCACGGAAACCATGGGTCCGTTTGCGCTTGAGGTTACTCGGCTGAAAGGTTCGTTTCATGGTGATGGTCCTGTTCAGGGCTGCGAATGTCGGAACGATGGTTTCGGCCGATGGTCCGAACACGGAGCTGCCACCGGGATGCGGGATTCTAGTCAATTTGTGGCGTTCAGACAATGGGCAGCGTTGACGGAAAAGCGGGGCAGTTACAGTAGAAACAAAGTTTTTATCTTTAATGAATCAATAAGACTGTTGTTACTGTTATTAGGGAAGCGGATTTCTGTGGATAACCGGTTACCAGCGGCTGGTGACGCCGTTTGAAGCTGGGGACGGTTCTGTTCAGTTGCGCTTGGCAAACTGGGACTAAGAGGGGGGATGGAATGGGTATAACCGGGGGTCCCTGGCCGGGGGTCGGGTTATCAAGGGGTCTGTCCGGGGTTTATACGGTCGTGAACACACGGTGTTTGCACAGGCTTCTGTGGAAAAGTCGTTTTAAGGAGAATTGATCTGTAATTTTGTGCACGAATCTGTTTTTAAGTTGGTAGTTTACTGACTTAAAACGAAAAAGTTATCAACAGGGTGTTTATATCGTTGGCCTGGGGGGCTTTTACAGACGGTGGGCGGAGCGTAGAATACCGCTCTTGCCGGGGAGAGACCCGTCCGAAGAAGAACAATGCGAGGTCAGCAGTCGTGGCACAGGAAATCTGGCAGCAGTGTCTGGAGCTGTTACAGGATGAGTTCCCCGCCCAGCAGTTCAATACCTGGTTGCGTCCGTTGCAGTCCCGCGACGACGGAGGGTCTCTGGTGTTGCTTGCACCCAATCGGTTTGTGCGCGACTGGGTGAGCCAGAAATATCTGGATCGCATTGAGGAGGTCATCCGGGACCTGAATGGCGCCAAGGGGCTTCAGGTTGAGGTCAAGGTGGGGTCAGCGGAGGAAAACCGGTCCCGGCCGACCCATTCTTCCAGTAATCGCAGTGACAGGGCGACGAAGCGACAAACAGCGGTCAGCGCAGGTTCCGAGGTGGAGTCCGCCAGCGCGGAAGTGGCACCGCCGGTGAACGATGCCGAACTGAACACCGCTGATGAACGCCCGGTAGAGGATTCACCCGTGGCGGCACGCATTGCCGGGCGTGCCAATGGTGGACGTGATGACCGCCGGGCGAATGTCGAAGGCGGTGTCCAGCATAGTGAGACCTTCCTGAATCAGCAGTTCACGTTTGGGACCTTTGTTGAGGGCAAGTCCAACCAGCTGGCGCGGGCCGCGTCCAGCCAGGTGGCGGAAAACCCGGGGGGATCCTATAACCCGCTGTTTCTCTACGGCGGCGTGGGTCTGGGCAAGACCCACCTGATGCACGCCGTGGGCAACGAGATCGTGCGCCGCAATCCCGGGGCACGCGTGGCCTACCTTCGCTCCGAGCGCTTTGTGGCGGACATGGTCAAGGCGCTGCAGCTCAACGCCATCAATGACTTCAAGCGCTTTTACCGGTCCCTCGATGCCCTTCTGATCGACGATATCCAGTTCTTCGCGGGCAAGGAGCGCTCCCAGGAGGAGTTCTTCCACACCTTCAATGCGCTGCTTGAGGGCGGCCAGCAGGTGATCCTGACCTGTGACCGTTTCCCCAAGGAGATCGTGAACATGGAGGAGCGGCTCAAGTCCCGGTTCGGCTGGGGCCTGACGGTCATGGTGGAACCACCCGAGCTTGAGACCCGCGTGGCAATCATCATGAAAAAGGCGGAGCAGGCACAGGTCAGCATCAGCAACGAAGCGGCCTTTTTCATCGCCCAGAAGATCCGGTCCAACGTGCGCGAGCTGGAGGGGGCGCTGAAGCTGGTTATCGCCAATTCCCACTTCACCGGCCAGCAGATTACACCGGCATTCATCCGGGAAAGTCTCAAGGACCTGCTGGCGCTGCATGAGAAGCAGGTCAGCATCGACAATATTCAGCGGACCGTGGCAGAGTACTACAAGATGAAAGTGGCGGATCTGCACTCAAAGCGCCGCACACGCTCGATCACACGGCCCCGCCAGATGGCGATGGCACTGGCCAAGGAGCTGACCAGCCACAGCCTGCCCGAGATCGGCGATGCCTTTGGTGGCCGGGACCACACCACGGTCCTGCACGCCTGCAAGAAAATCGAGGAACTGCAGGAATCGGACGCCAATATCCGCGAGGATTACCAGAACTTCCTCCGGCTTCTGACCACCTGAATCACTGACAAACCCACATCCGAACCAGGCGGAATCCGATAATCATGAAAATCCGGACCAGTCGCGAATCCCTTCTCGAGCCACTCCAGGCAATCGCCGGTGTGGTTGAAAAGAAACAGACCATGCCCGTTCTGTCGAACGTACTGCTGGTGGCCGAGGGCGAGGCCCTGACGCTGACCGGGACCAATATGGAGGTGGAACTGGTTGCCACCGTAACCGACCTGGAAGTGGAACAGGAAGGCCGCATTACGGTGCCGGCGCGCAAACTGGTGGATATCTGCCGGTCGCTTCCGGAAGCAGCGGATGTGACGCTGGCCCTGGAAGGGGATCGCATGCGGATCCGGGCGGGGGCGAGCCAGTTCACCCTGGCTACCCTGCCCGCGGATCATTTCCCGAATGTCGAGGACGATGAGGACAGCTTCACGCTCAATCTTGAACAGGGCAGCTTCCAGAGTCTGCTCAGCAGTACCGCCTTTGCCATGGCGCAGCAGGACGTTCGCTACTATCTCAACGGGCTGCTGCTCGAGATCGGGGATGACGCCATACGGGCAGTTGCGACGGACGGGCACCGTCTGGCCCTGTCGAATCTGTCCGCCCCTACCTATCTGGATGAGACACGACAGATCATTGTGCCGCGTAAGGGCGTTCAGGAACTCATCCGGTTGTTGGACGACAGTGAAAAGAATGTGGCGGTGACCATCGGCGGTAGCCACATACGGGCAACAGTGGACGGGTTCACTTTCACCTCCAAGCTCATCGAGGGTCGTTTCCCGGACTACAACCGGGTGATTCCCAGTGGCGGTGACAAGACCGTGATCGCGGATCGTGAGACGTTGCGCAGCATTCTTCAGCGCGCCGGAATCCTGTCCCACGAGAATATCCGTGGTGTGCGGCTGGAACTCGAGCCCGGTGAACTGCATGTCTACGCCAATAACCCGGATCAGGAGCAGGCGGAGGACACCATGGCGGTGGAATACCAGGGTGAGGCGCTGCAGATCGGGTTCAATGTGGGGTATCTGATCGATGTGATGAACGTCATCCGTGAGGATCAGGTCCGGATCGTTCTGTCCGGGCCCAATGCCAGTGCACTGATTGAGAGCACTGGCCCGGATGACAATCTGTACGTTGTGATGCCGATGCGTCTTTAATCGTTTCCAGATTGGACTGACAGGGAAGCTTGGTAATGAGTGTACTGATTCAGAATAGCCCGCTAGGGGGTCGCAACAGAGGCAAACGAGCCCCTGACGAGGAAGGTAGGACGCTGGGGAGCAATCCCGCACGTGTCCTTGGGGATGGCATCAAGGGCGCGTTCCGGATCGGGCAGACGGCCATGGTGGTCGGAGGTCAGGGGGTTCGCTGGCTCCGGGGTGACCGTCATCCCCTGCCGTGGCTGATGCGGGATACCTTTGAGAGGCTTGGCGCGACCTATATCAAGCTGGGTCAGTTCATCGCGTCCTCCCCGACGTTCTTTCCCCGTGAGTATGTGGATGAATTCCAGAACTGTCTGGATCAGACTCGCCCCCTGCCCTATGCGGTGATGGAGCGGATCCTGAGGGAAGAGCTGGGCAGTGCGGTGGATACGGAATTCACCCGCATTGACCGGACGCCATTGGCTTCCGCATCGATCGCGCAGGTTCACGGTGCCCGGCTGACCAATGGGGAAGAAGTGGTACTTAAGATCCAGAAGCCGGGTGTATCCAACATCCTGCTTACCGATCTCAACTTCCTCTACGTATCAGCCCGCGTTGTGGAAACCCTGGCACCGAAGCTCGCGTGGACATCGCTTTCCGGGATCATCCAGGAGATCCAGCGGACCATGATGGAGGAATGCGATTTCGTCCAGGAGGCCAATAACCTTGAGGCGTTCCGGGAGTTCCTTGATCGCACTGGTAACACTGAAGCTACGGTTCCGCGGGTTCATCGCAGGCTGAGTACTGGGCGGGTTCTGACGATGGAGCGCTTCCACGGCGTACCACTGACGGACCTGGATACCATCCGGCGCTACAGTGACGACCCGGAACGGACACTGATTACGGCCATGAACACCTGGTTTTCCAGCCTGACACAGTGTGAGTTTTTCCATGCTGACGTTCACGCTGGCAACCTGATGGTGCTGGAGGATGGTCGGGTCGGTTTCATCGACTTCGGAATCGTTGGGCGCATTGATCCCGACACCTGGACGGCGGTGTCGGACTTCATGGGCGCGCTGATGAACGCCGATTTCGGGGCCATGGCGGATGCCATGGCCAGGATCGGGGTGACGAGGGAAGGAGTGGATATCGAGGCTCTGGCGCGGGACCTCTCCGGCCTTCAACAGCACATGGAGACGGTTGTTCCGACGGATCCGCAGGAGATGCCCGATATCGAAACACTCTCCGAGGAAACGGACGATGACGTGAATGAGCTGCTGATGGATCTGGTCCGGGTGGGCGAGGATCACGGTCTTCACTTTCCACGCGAATTCGCGCTACTGATCAAACAGTTCCTGTATTTTGACCGCTACGTTCACATACTGGCGCCGGAAATGGATATGTTTCTGGATGAACGCCTTAACATGCTCCATTGAGGCTCAGGCAGATGGCACTTTTCCCCCAGCTTGTTACCTCCACCCTGGCGCTCTGGCGAGGCACCGCGATCCGCGCTCCTGACGGGGATCAGCCGGAACAGCCGCTGCAGCTGTTTGATATGGAGGGCTGCCCTCACTGCCGTCTGGTGCGGGAAACACTTACGGAGCTTGATCTGGATGCGGTGATCTACCCGTGTCCGAAAGGGGGTGACCGGTTCCGGAACCGGGCTCGCGAACTGGGCGGACGTGAACGCTTTCCGTTGCTGGTGGATCCCGAACAGGGAGAAGTTCTCTACGAAAGCCGGCGCATCAGGCGCTATCTGTGGGAGCGTTACGGTCACGGACGGGTTCCCGGGGTGAGCAGCCGGTTACCGCTCGATAAAGGGCGTGTTGTAATGGCCACCGCCTCGAGGCTTGGTCGGGGGCTTTACGCGAAGCCGGCCCGTCGGCCCGAGCGGCTTCTGGAACTCTACAGTTTCGAGTCCAGCCCGTACTCCAGGGAAGTACGCGAACTGCTGTGCGAACTGCAGCTTCCCTATGTAATCAGGAACTGTGGTAAATCGTCGGGGAATGAGTTTGTCCTTCCTGCGGTCCGTGACCGGCTTGGACTTGAATACCAGCCACGCTCCCGCAATCGTATGGAACTGCTGGACAGAACGGGCCGTGTTGCCGTGCCTTATCTGGTGGACCCGAACCAGGGAACGGCAATGTATGAAAGCGAAACGATACTGGCGCACCTCCGCGATCATTACCAGATCTGATCCATGGCGCTGCGTGAGCTCCATCTTCATCACTTCCGCAATATTGAGCAGCAGAAACTCCAGTTCTCTTCCGACCTCAATCTGATTTACGGCGCTAACGGGAGTGGTAAAACCAGCCTACTCGAGGCGATCTACTATCTTTCCACTGCCCGCTCTTTTCGCACATCCAATCACCGTCGTGTTGTGCAGGAGGGATCCCGGTCACTGACCCTTTTCGGTGTGGTGACGGATCCGGTAAGGGGATCGCTCCGGATTGGACTGGAGCGGGAGCCCGGGGATGCAAACGGCGTCCGTCTGCAGCGTAACGGGGAGGCAGTGCGCTCGGTCTCTGAGCTCGCGAGACTTTTGCCTGTCTCAGTGATTGAACCCGGGACTTTTGAGCTGGTTGCCGGAGGGCCGGGTAATCGGCGGCGTTTTCTGGATTGGTTGGTGTTCCACGTGGAACATTGGTTCAGTGGCGTCTGGCAGGAAGCACAGAGAGCCCTTAAACAACGCAATCACCTGCTCCGGCATGGTATAATTGATCACTCGTCCATCGGCCCCTGGAACGCCAGAGTGGCGGAGCTCGGTGAGCGATTGAATCAGGGGCGTCAGGCGGGTTTCGACCGGTTTTACAATGAGTTCGAATCGATCCGCGCCAGGTCACAGGCGGAATGGCTCAACAGCGTTTCCCTGGCTTTCAGTCCAGGTTGGGATTCGAGTAACGGCCTGGCTTCGGTTCTGGAAAGCAATCTTGAGGCGGAGGCCCGTGCCGGTTTCAGTCTCTATGGCCCGAATCGGGCGGATATCCGCGTCCGGGTCGGCAAGCAGCCCGCCGGGGAGGTATTGTCCCGCGGCCAGCAGCGATCCCTGGTGGTGCTTATGAAGCTGGCTCAGATGCGGGTGCTGCAATCCGTGGGCTGCGAGGGTATCTGCCTCCTGGATGATATCCATGCGGAGCTTGATGGCGAAAATCAGGCTCTTCTGGCCGGTGAACTGCTGGCCCTGAACACACAGGTTTTTCTTACCGGGATCACTGCTCCGAATGAAGGAGCGCTCGGTCACCTGATGCACAAACATGAACCTGCGATGTTCCACGTGGAACATGGCCGATTCACGGAACAATGAACGCCAAGCTGGGGGAACCCTGCGAATGTCTGATTACACCTCTACAAGCATCAAGGTACTCAAGGGTCTGGATGCCGTGCGCAAACGGCCCGGCATGTACATCGGCGACACCGATGATGGAACCGGTCTCCACCACATGGTCTTCGAGCTGGTGGACAATTCCATCGACGAGGCTTTGGCAGGGTTCTGTTCCGAGATTGGCGTTGTCATCCATCCGGATGAGTCCGTAACCGTCCGGGACGATGGTCGTGGTATTCCCACGGACCTTCATGAGGAAGAAGGCGTTTCCGCCGCCCAGGTCATTATGACCGTCCTCCATGCCGGCGGTAAGTTTGACGACAATACCTATAAGGTGTCCGGGGGTCTGCATGGCGTGGGCGTGTCCGTGGTCAACGCCCTCTCCTCGACACTCAAGTTAACGATCCGCCGCAGTGGCAAGGTCCATGAACAGGTCTACCACGACGGGATTCCGGAGGAGCCGCTCCGGATCGTTGGCGATACGGAAGCTTCCGGCAGCGAAGTCCACTTCATTCCCTCCACCGAAACCTTCACGAATATCGAGTTCCATTTCGATATCCTGGCAAAGCGGTTGCGGGAACTCGCCTTCCTCAACAGTGGTGTAAGGATCCGGCTGACCGATGAGCGCAGCGGCAAGGATGAGGTTTTCGAGTACGAAGGTGGACTCAGGGCTTTTGTTGAGCACCTGAACACCAACAAGACGCCACTGAACCGGGTATTCCATTTCACCCGGGAACGCGAGGACGGCATCGTGGTGGAAGTGGCGATGCAATGGAACGACGCGTTCCAGGAAAACATCTTCACCTTCACCAACAATATTCCCCAGCGTGATGGCGGTACCCACCTTGCCGGATTCCGGGCGGCATTGACCCGGACCCTGAACTACTACATGGAGCAGGAAGGGCTGCTCAAGAAACTCAAGGTGAACACCTCCGGGGACGACGCCCGCGAAGGTCTGACCGCGATCATCAGCGTTAAGGCGCCGGACCCCAAGTTCTCGTCCCAGACCAAGGACAAGCTGGTTTCCTCTGAAGTCAAGACGGCCGTCGAGCAGGAGATGAACCAGCAGTTCACGGACTACCTCCAGGAATATCCCCAGGAGGCCAAAACCATCGTCAACAAGATGGTTGATGCCGCCCGGGCCCGGGAAGCCGCCCGCAAGGCCCGCGATATGACACGCCGCAAGGGCGCTCTTGATGTCGCGGGTCTGCCGGGTAAGCTGGCGGATTGCCAGGAAAAGGATCCGGCACTTTCCGAACTCTTCATCGTGGAGGGTGATTCCGCGGGCGGTAGCGCGAAACAGGGGCGTGAACGCCGCACCCAGGCCATCCTGCCACTCAAGGGCAAGATCCTGAACGTGGAGAAGGCACGTTTCGACAAGATGCTGTCCTCGGTGGAGGTGGGCACGCTGATCACCGCCCTCGGCTGTGGTATCGGCCGGGAGGATTACGATCCCGATAAACTCCGCTACCACAGCATCGTCATCATGACGGATGCGGACGTGGATGGTTCCCACATCCGTACCCTGCTTCTGACCTTCTTCTACCGGCAGATGCCGGAACTCATAGAGCGCGGCCATGTCTTCATCGCCATGCCGCCCCTGTACAAGGTCAAGCGTGGCAAGCAGGAACAGTACCTCAAGGACGAGAAGGCCAAGACGGCCTACGTCACACAGTCCGCGCTGGAAAACGCCGCGCTCTATGTGAATCCCGAGGCACCGCCTCTGGCAGGCCAGGCGTTGGAAGACCTGGTCCACGAATACCAGAGCGTGATGGAGAACATTGAGCGGCTTACCCGTGTCTATCCGGAACGGGTGCTCCAGGAGATGGTCACCCACAGGACACTGACGACCGAGGACCTCAAGGACCCAGAAACCATCCAGAAGTGGGTGGCGGAACTGGGAGAACGCCTGGTGCTGGATACCCGCACCGGTATCCGTTATGAGTTCTCAACCACTGAGGACACGGAACGCGGACTCACGCTGCCGAAGGTCACCCTCCTGATCCACGGCATTCCCTACGAATACGTGTTCCGCCATGAATTCTTCGAGTCGCCCTCGTACAGCGCTATCGCGCGCCTTGGTGAAAAACTTGATGGTCTGATTGAGCCGGGCGCTTACATCCAGAGAGGCGAGCGCCGGCATCCGGTGGACACCTTCGCGGGGGCCCTGGACTGGCTCATGCGCGAAGGCCAGAAGGGCCTGACCATCCAGCGGTACAAGGGTCTGGGTGAGATGAACCCGGACCAGCTCTGGGAAACCACCATGGATCCGGAGACACGCCGGATGATGAAGGTGACAATCGAGGATGCCATTGCGGCGGACCGGATCTTTACGACCCTGATGGGCGACGAGGTGGAGCCCCGCCGGGAATTCATCCAGACCAATGCGCTGGAAGTGGCAAACCTGGATATCTGAGGGTTACGAGTCCCAGGTATCCGGTTTCAGGGCCTGGAAGCGGGTGGCCAGATCCGCCAGGCGGTCGGGCAGGGATGGCCCGAAACACATCAACTCCAGCATCGGAAGCCGGGCCCAACGCTCCGTTTCCGCTGCCGGTGACAGCATCAACGGCCAGTGCCGCGCCAAAGCGGATTCCCCCTCCTCCCCGGTCCACGCTTCGAGAATCAATACGGCGTCGTGTTCCACCATGCTGAGCGTCCGGACGCTCAGCTTCTCACCCGCAACCCTCTCTGAAGGCGCACTGATCCAGCCAAGCTGCGCGAACATGCTGTGGCAGGGGTGATCCGGCGCTGTCAGGCGGTACCGACCACGCCCGGTTTCCACCAGTACCAGAACCCGCGGACCCGGTACGTGCAGCCGGGCGCGCAGCCCCTCGAACGTTTCCCGGAAGCGTTGGGCAGGGACCATTTCACCCATGGTATTGCCAAGGATGCGGGCAATGCGTTTCAGGTTATCCTGGACATCGGATGCGCTGCGCGCTCCTTGAACCATGGAAAGGCGAGGTTGGTAGCGGGTAGGCAGCCAGGTCGGGCACAGGCTGGTCCCGCCGGCGATCTCGTGGGCCAGGATCAGGTCGGGGTCCGGACCATCATCGCGTCCGAGATGCTGCCAGGGAACCAGCCGGTCCCCGAAGCCCAGTGCTCGGACGTAGTCCTCAATGACCGCATCACCGGCCATAACACGCCGGATCTGGGGCATCGTCGTGGCATGAAGGACCAGCGCGGTTTCGATGCAGGCACTGACGGTGGCCTGGAGTTCGGGCAGGAGGCGGGTGAAAGACTGGCTCATGGCGATTCAATGGTTCCTGTGGGGTCATCGAATCGCCAGTATTGCCGGCCTTTTCCTATATGTCAATGAGAATGGTTCGCACTAATGATGGCGATCTCCGGATCTTCCCTAGTCACTGCCAGTCTGCAGCAGTGAAATATCCGCGACCCTGAGGAACAGCTGCCTGAGTCGTTCCAGGAGTGCCAGCCGGTTGGCTCTCAGGCTGTCGTCATCCGCCATCACCATGACGTCGTTGAAGAACCGGTCCACCACCTCACGCAGCTGCGCCAGGGACTGGAGGCCGGCATCATAGTCGCCGCGGGCGAACAGCGGTTCGACCTGTCCCTCCTGGGACTGGAGCGCCTCATAGAGTGCCCGTTCCGCCTCTTCCTGAAAGCGTTCGGGATCCATACTGCCGGCCTGGGTGCCGCCCTGTTTCTCAAGGATATTGGAGACCCGCTTGTTGGCGGCTGCCAGGGCCTGAGCTTCCGGCAGGGCGACGAAGTTGTTCACCGCCAGCACCCGGCGATGGAAGTCGAGGGGCTGGGTGGGTCGGCGCGCCTGAACTGCCAGGAAAACCTCCGCCGGAACTCCCTGATCCTCGAAGCTGGCCCGGAAACGCTCAAGAATATAGTCCACGACCGGCTGGATCGGATCGTTCACAGTAAGGCTGTTGAACTCCCCGGCAGCCCAACCGGCCAGCTCTTCGAGATCCAGGGTCAGTTCGCGTTCCACCAGTATGCGGATCACGCCCAGTGCCGCCCGGCGCAGTGCGTAGGGGTCACGTGTGCCGCTGGGGGGCTGGTTGATCCCGAACAGGCCCACCAATGAATCAAGCCTGTCCGCGAGCGCAACGCAGGCGCCAATGTCGGTCTGCGGCACACGGTCCCCGGCAAAGCCTGGCAGGTACTGTTCGCTCAATGCCCTTGCGACCGATTCGTCCTCACCATCATGACGTGCGTAATACTCGCCCATGACACCCTGGAGGTCGTCGAACTCCTGGACCATCTCGGTCAGCAGATCGGTCTTGCTCAGGGTTCCGGCACGCCGTGCCTTGTCCGGATCCGCGCCAATGCCCTCGGCAATACGCCCGGCCAGGGAGGCAATCCGGAGTGTCTTGTCGTGCAGGCTGCCCAGATCCTGCTGGAAGACAATGGGTTTGAGATCGTCCAGCCTGTCGATGAGCGGGGTTTTCCGGTCGGTATCGTAGAAGAAGGCGGCGTCCGCCAGCCGGGGCCGGATGACCTTTTCGTTGCCCGCGATCACCGCCGAGGGGTCGTGGCTCGCGATATTGGCCACTGTGATGAAACACGGCATCATGGTGTTATTGGCATCCACCACGTGGAAGTACTTCTGGTGTTCCTCCATGGAGGACACCAGGGCTTCCGGCGGTACGTCGAGGAATCGCTCCTCAAAACGGCCGAGCAGCGGTACCGGCCATTCACACAGCGCGGTGACCTCGTCCAGAAGGTCCGGATTGATGACCGCGCTACCTTTAGCCTGTTCTTCCGCCACACGGGTCACCCCGCTACGGATCGTCTCCCGGCGTGTCGCGAAATCCGGTTCAACCCAGCCGTGCTGGCGCAACACCAGTTCGTAATCCGCAGGCGTGGAGATGATGAGCTCACCCGGGTGATGGAAACGGTGACCACGCGTGGCCTGCTCGGCTTCGCAGCCCAGTACGGTGCAGGGTACTTCCTTACTGCCATAGAGCATGATCAGCCAGTGAACCGGGCGAACAAACTCCTCGCGGCGGGACCCCCAACGCATGCGCTTGGGGATGGGCAGTCCATTGAGCGCTTGCTCCACCATACCGGGAAGCAGCTCGGCCGTGGGGCGGCCTTTTTCCACGCCACGGTAGACCAGCCAGGCGCCTTTATCGGTCTCCATGGTGTCCAGCTCGTCCGGCTGGATGCCCAGGTTGCGCGCAAAGCCTTCCAGGGCGCGCGTGGGGTTGCCCTGATCGTCAAACGCCGCTTTCACGGCCGGGCCCTTCTTCTCGAAGGGAGTGTCCGGCTGGGCGTCCGCGAGCTTATTCACGCGTACGGCCAGTCGCCGGGGTGTGGCGAAGGTTTCGATCTCGCCGTACTCAATGCCCGCGTCCGCCAGCGCGCTGCGCAGGCCCTCCCCGAAGGATTCCGAAAGTGTCTTCAGCGCCTTGGGGGGTAATTCTTCCGTGCCGACTTCAACCAGGAAATCCGGTGTGGCCATGATCATGCCTCCTTCTGGGTGTCGTCGTCGGCGAGCAGTTCGCGCCGGATGGTCTCGTCCGCCATGGGGAAGCCGAGATCCCGGCGCCGGTCGTAATAGGCCCGGGCCACCGCCCGGGCCAGGGTGCGTACCCTCAGGATGTAGCGCTGGCGCTCGGTGACCGAGATCGCGTGCCGGGCATCCAGCATGTTGAAGGTGTGGGAGGCCTTGAGCACCTGCTCGTAAGCCGGCAATGGCAGGCCTGCGTCCACCAGGCGCTGGGCTTCACGCTCATGCACGCCGAAGGCGTGGAACATGAACTCGACATCCGCCTCTTCGAAGTTGTAGTGGGACTGCTCGACCTCGTTCTGGTGGTAGACGTCGCCATAGGTTACTTCGCCGGCCGGTGTCCGCGTCCAGACCAGGTCATAGACGCTGTCCACCTCCTGCAGGTACATGGCGATGCGTTCCAGGCCGTAGGTGATTTCACCGGTCACGGGGTAGCATTCAATACCGCCCACCTGCTGGAAATAGGTGAACTGGGTGATCTCCATGCCGTTGAGCCAGACCTCCCAGCCCAAGCCCCAGGCCCCCAGGGTTGGCGACTCCCAGTTGTCTTCCACAAAACGGATGTCGTGCACCAGTGGGTCCAGGCCCAGGACCCGCAACGAGTCCAGGTACTGTTCCTGGATGTCGTCCGGCGAGGGCTTGAGCACCACCTGGAACTGGTAATAGTGCTGCAGCCGGTTGGGGTTCTCACCGTAGCGACCGTCCGTGGGGCGGCGGCTGGGTTGGACATAGGCAGCATGCCAGTTTTCCGGCCCGATACTGCGCAGGAAGGTGGCGGGATGGAAAGTCCCCGCGCCCACTTCCATGTCCAGCGGCTGCTGGATGATGCAGCCGCGCTCGGCCCAGAACTGCTGGAAGGCCAGGATCAGCCCCTGGAAGGTTGTTACATCGGGTTGTGCCTGTTCGCTCACGGCGTCCACCTGCTGGGGATTGAGGGGATCGGTTTCCCGTTCTACCAAAGGCGCGTATTATACGCTCCGCCTCCGGTTCTTAGGAAACCCCGGCCCGGGAGTCGTTCAAATTTCCATGAAAACCCTGCGCATCAGGGGCCTGCGCGCCCTGCTCTGGCTCATCGGTCACCTGCCGCTGGCGCTCGCCCAGTCGCTGGGCCGTGTTGTTGGCCTCTGTCTATGGGCCGCGCGCGATCGTACCCGCAAGGTAACCGAGCGCAGTCTCACCCTGGCCTATCCGGACATGCCGGAAGCCGAGCGCCGTACCCTGGCCCGCGACAGCCTGCGGGAGACCGGCAAGCTGATCGCGGAAATCCCCATCATGTGGGAAAGCCCAGTCCCGCGCTGCCTGGGCCTGATCCGTGAATTCGAGGGCCAGCATCTTCTGGACGAGGCACGGGCCGAGGGCCGCGGCGTGGTGCTGATCGTGCCCCATCTCGGCAACTGGGAACTGCTGGGGCTCTACTACTCCACCCGCTTTTCCATGGCCGCGCTCTACAGCCCGCCCAAGATGGCTGAGATGGAAGACTACATGTCGAAGGTGCGGGGTCGTGGTGGGTCGGAGCTGGTCCGGGCGGACCGCAAGGGGGTGCTGCGGCTGTTCAGCATCCTGCGCGAAGGCGGTGTTGTGGGGATACTGCCGGACCAGGTTCCGGATGCCAGTGGCGGCACCTACGCGCCCTTCTTCGGTATTGATGTTCTGACCATGAAGCTGGTTTCCCGCCTGGTTCAGAAAACCGGCGCCCGGGCTGTGGTGACCTATTGCGAACGGCTGCCTGGCGCCCGCGGGTTCCGCCTGGTTGCGGACGAGGCGGATCCACGGCTCTACGCGGCGGACACGGAGACCTCGGTGGCCGCCCTCAACGCCAGCGTGGAATCCGTTGTCCGGCGGATTCCGGAACAGTACCAGTGGGAGTACAAACGCTTCCGCAAGCAGCCATCCGGCAAGCCCAACCCCTACAGAGACCTCTGACGGAGCCATTGAGTGCGCGCCTACGCGGATAACGACTACCCGGGCGACTACCGCCCGGACTGGCGGGTGATCGCCAGCCTCTGGCCCTACCTGAAGGAATTCCGGGGCCGCGTTGGCATCGCGGCTGCCTGCCTGATCGTCGCCAAGCTGGCGACGGTGGCCACGCCTGTGGCACTGAAATACATCGTCGACCATCTGGACGCGAAAGACAGCGGCGACATGGTCCTCTGGATTCCGGTTCTCCTGGTGGTCGCCTACGGGTTGCTGCGCTTCAGCGGCACCCTGTTCAACGAGGTGCGCGACGCGGTCTTCGCGCGCGTCGCAGAGCGGGCCATGCGTCGTGTTTCGCTGCAGGTCTTCCGTCATCTGCACCGGCTGGAGCTGGGCTTTCACCTGGACCGCCGTACCGGGGGCCTCGCCCGGGATATCGAGCGCGGCACCAATGGCATCAGCTTCCTGCTGCGCTTCACGCTGTTCAACATCGCGCCCACTATCCTGGAACTGGTGATGGTCTGCGGCATCCTGTTGTTCGCTTTTGATCCCGGCTACATGCTGACCGTCCTGGTGGCCGTCGTGATCTACGTGGTGTTTTCGATCCGGGTCACCGAGTGGCGGACACGGTTCGTGCGCGAGGCGAACGCCAAGGACAACGAGTCCAACAGCCGTGCGGTGGACAGCCTGCTGAACTACGAGACGGTCAAGTACTTCAGCAACGAGGACTTTGAGGCCGAGCGCTACGATGCCAACCTGGCCGAGTGGGAACAGGCCCGGCTCAACAACCGCCTTTCACTGGCGACGCTGAATGCCGGTCAGGCCCTGATCATCGGCATCGGGCTCATTGCGGTCATGGCCATGGCGGTAACGGATGTGGCGGCTGGGGACATTACCCTGGGCGATTTCACCATGATCAACGCCTACCTGCTGCAGCTGTTCATTCCCCTGAACGCCCTGGGCTTTGTCTACCGCGAGATCCGGCAGGCACTGGTCAACGTGGAGCGCCTTTTCGGGTTGCTGGAACAGCCACCAACAGTGGTGGATGCGCCGGACGCGAAACCACTGGCGGTCACCGGGGGCCGGATCGAATTCCGCCATGTTGGGTTCGGCTATCGCCCGGACCAGCGGATCCTGCAGGATGTCTCCTTTGAGGTGCCGGCCGGCTCCCGGGTGGCGGTGGTGGGCGCCAGCGGCGCCGGCAAGTCGACCCTGGCAAGGTTGTTGTTCCGCTTCTTCGATGTGCAGGAAGGCGCCATTACAGTCGATGGTCAGGATATCCGCGAGGTCACCCAGCAGAGCCTGCGCGAGGCCATCGGCGTGGTGCCCCAGGACACCGTGATGTTCAACGACAGTCTGCGCCGCAACATCCTCTACGGACGGCCCGATGCCAGTGAGGAGGACCTGCAGCGGGCGCTGCGCATGGCCCATCTGGAGGACTTCGTGGCACGCCTTCCCGAGGGGCTGGAAACGCGGGTCGGTGAACGGGGCCTGAAGCTTTCCGGGGGTGAGAAGCAGCGCGTGGCCATCGCCCGTGTCATCCTCAAGGATCCGCCCATACTGGTGCTCGACGAGGCCACGTCGTCACTGGACTCGGTGGCGGAGCAGCATATTCTGGAGGCGTTGGACGAGGTCGCCAGCAACCGGACCACGCTTGCCATTGCCCATCGCCTGTCCACGGTGAATGACGCGGACAGCATCCTTGTCATGGATGCCGGCTGTATTGTTGAACGCGGCACCCATGAACAGCTGCTTGCCCTGGGCGGTCGTTACGCCCGGCTATGGGAACGTCAGGCGCTGGGCGATGAGCCATCGGCGGATGCCTGAAGGGATTCGGGGGTGAGCATGTCGATACCGCCATCAGCGTTCTGTCGGGCCACAACCGTGCAGTTACGGCCGCGCGTCTTGGCCTGATAGAGGGCTTCGTCAGCGGTACGGATCAACCACTCATGGTCCCGCTGGCAGTCCGGTATACAGCACGCCAGCCCAATGGAAACGCTCAGCGCAATGGGGTTGCCCTCCCATTCAAATTCCACTGATGCCGCGGCCTCGCGTATGCGTTCGGCCAGCAGGGTCGCGCCTCCGAGATCGGTCATGGGCAGCAGGATCACGAATTCCTCGCCCCCGTAGCGCGCGACGGTGTCGGCGACCCGTCCCACTCCCTCTTCGCAGATCGCTGCAATCCGGCGCAGCGCGTCATCACCGCAGAGGTGGCCGTAGTCGTCGTTAACCGCCTTGAAATGATCAATGTCCAGCATCAGAAGGGACATGGTATGGGTCTCACGGCAGCTGCGCCGCCATTCGCGCTCCAGGGCCTGGTCAAAGTAGGGTCGGTTCTTGAGCTGCGTGAGGCCATCCAGCTCGCTCAGCTGCTTGAGCTGATCATAGGCGTGGCGGAGCTCCTCGGTGCGCTCCTCCACCCGTGCTTCCAGCTTGAGGTTGGCGTCCTGCTGCACCCGCAGCGCCTCGGCCTGGGCCTGCTGGCGCTGTTCGCGTTCCTGGTTGATGCGCCAGGCCAGAGCAAAGGACAGCAGCAGCATCTGGATGACGGCGCCGATCTGGGTGCCATGGTCCACCAGCATATTGGTGGGAATCACGCCGGTCTTGCTGACGGTATAGGCGATGTTGGCAAACAGGAAGATGCCCCAGGCAATGACGTAGAAGCGGGCCAGCACTTCACCGCGCCACCACAGATAGCAGGCACCCACCAGCGCCAGTACCGCCTCGCTGCTGACGACCCCGAGCATCAGAGCAATGGCGATGTGATAGGGCACGAGCACGCTGATGATTGCCAGGGCAATACCCGACCAGCCGATGGCCCGGAAGATGATGGACCACAGGCGGCTGTGCCTGGGGGCATTGAGGAACTGATGGGTAAAGAACCCCACGGCGGCAAGGCTGAGTGAGAGAAGCACCGTCAGGCTGATGCCGTTGAACCAGGGCGCGCCGGGCCACAGGTACTGGAAACCGAAGCCCCGCAGCGCCGCCTGTGACAGAACGAAGGCCAGCAGATAGAGGACGTACCAGAGATAGGCGCCATCCCGTACCGCAAAGTACAGCAGCAGGTTGTAGATGGCGAGCGCCCCCATGATGCCGAAGAACATCATGTGCAGTGCCGAGGATACCTGGGTATCCCTGAGGAAGGCCTCCGGCTCCCACAGACGTACCGGGGCCTGCAGGGCCCCTTCGGTCTGGATGCGGATCAGCAGCAGGTAGCGGGTGTCCGGAGCCAGTGTCAGCCGGCTCACGAAATCGTGATGCGCGATCGGTCGGGATGAGAATGGCAGGGTATCCCCGGTGTGGACCTCGGTGATGGTTTCACCGTCACTGGCCCGCAGAAGCTGGATCCGGACATCATCCAGTGGTGGATAACCTATCTGGAGATAGCGGTCGATTTCCGAACTGCTTTTGAGCCAGACGCCCATCCATACGGGGGCGCTCTCCAGCCCGAGGTTGAGGATCCTGCCGTTGGTGGTCTGCCAGTCCGGCTCCCCAGGCGCCTGTAACAGCGATTGCGCGCTCAGTTCAGAGTTGGGGTCGGCCACCCACCGCATATCAGCGCTGAGGTCCAGTTCCCTTTCATCATCGACCTCGACGAGCTCAAGCGCCGCTGCTGGGCCGCTGCCGAGTACCATGAGGACCAGGATGACGACTGCAAACCACGTTCCGACAATACGTTTCATGTTCCGCAGTCTAGTTGAGCCGCAGTGGTTGTCACATTGGCCGTTCAGCGCCGCCAGAACTCAGGTGTGAAAAGTACCAGCAGCGTGAAGATTTCCAGTCGTCCCAGGATCATGGCGGCCATGCCGCTCCATTTGGTGACATCCGGCATGCTCTGAAAGGTGCTTGAGACCTCCCCGAGGCCCGGCCCGAGATTGGTCAGGGTGGCGACCACGGCGGTCCAGGCGGTGACCTGGTCAAGGCCCATGGCGAGGTTGATCAGCAGCAGCACCACGAAGACCACCATGTACATGGAGAAAAAGCCCCAGACCGCCTGGAGGATCCGGTCCGAGACCGGGCGGTGACCCAGTTTGATGGGAATGACCGCGTTCGGGTGCAGGATGCGCCGGATCTCCCGCGCGCCCTGGCGGTAGATCAGCAGGATGCGCATGGCCTTCATGCCGCCGGCGGTGGAGTTACCGCAACCGCCCATGAAGGCCATCAGGATCAGCATGACGGGCAGTACGCTTGGCCAGTAATGGAAGTCGGCCGAGGTGAAGCCGGCGGTCGTGGCAATGGACAGGACCTGGAAGATCCCGTTGCTGAGGCTGTGCCAGGGATCGTAGGTGGCGGTCAGGATCAATATGCCCACCGTTGCCACGCAGGCCCCCCCCATGACACCGGCATAGAACCGGAATTCCGGGTCACGGAAGTAATGCCAGGGGCCTCGCTGATTCCAGGCCATGAAATGCAGCGCAAAGTTGACGCCGCTCAGGAACAGGAAGAAAGACGCGATGAGCTTGATGGCATGGCTGTCGAAGTGGCCCATGCTGGCGTCGTGGGTGGAGAAGCCGCCGATGGCGACGGTTGAGAAACTGTGGCCGATGGCGTCGAACAGCGTCATGCCCGCAACCCAGTAAGCAAGCGCGCAGGCAATGGTCAGCCCCACGTAGATGTACCAGAGGGCCTTGGCGGTCTCGGCAATCCGGGGGGTCAGCTTGTTGTCCTTGACCGGGCCGGGCACTTCCGCGCGATAAAGCTGCATGCCGCCGATGCCCAGCATTGGCAGGATGGCCACGGCCAGTACGATAATGCCGATGCCGCCCAGCCACTGCAGCTGCTGGCGGTACCAGAGGATGGACTCCGGTAGTGCGTCCAGCCCTGTAAGCACGGTGGCGCCCGTGGTAGTCAGGCCCGAGACTGCCTCAAAGAGGGCATCCACGTAGCGCATGCTGGGGTCGGAGCTGAAGAAGAACGGCACGGAACCGGCCAGACTGAGCACGATCCAGAACAGGGAAGTGATCAGGAAGCCGTCGCGGACGCGCAGATCATCGCTGTTGCCGCGGTTCGGCCACCACACCAGGGCGCCAACCAGAAGCACCACACCGAAACCCTCAAGGAAGGCATAGGCCTGGCCGTCATCATAGATCAGCGAGACCACCACTGGAGGCAGCAGCGTCAGGCTGAATACCATCATCAGCAGGCCAAGGATTCTGGCGATGACCCCGTAACGCATGGTATGTCCTTTAGAAGAACGTCAGTCCGACCTGGAAGAGTTTCTCCACCTCGCGGATGCGTGATTTGTCCACCAGGAAGAGGATGACGTGGTCGTCGGGCTGGACCCGGACGTGATCGTGTGCGATCAGCACTTCGTTGTCGCGCACGATGGCGCCGATCGTGGTGCCCTCTGGCAGGGGAATCTCGTCCAGACGCTTACCCACGACCCGCGAGGAGCGCTGGTCGCCATGCGCAATAGCCTCAATGGCCTCGGCCGCCCCGCGACGCAGGGAGTGGACGTTGACCACATCGCCCTTGCGCACATGCGTGAGCAGGCTGCCAATGGTGGTCTGCTGCGGCGAGATCGCCACATCGATCTCACCGCCCTGGATAAGGTCCACGTAGTCCGGATTGTTGATCAGCGTCATCACCTTGCGCACGCCCAGGCGCTTGGCGAGCATCGAGGCCATGATGTTGGCTTCGTCGTCGTCGGTTACCGCACAGAAGACGTCCGTATCCTCAATATTCTCCTGCAGCAGCAGATCCTTGTTGGCGGCGTCACCCTGGAGGACGATGGTGTTGTTCAGGTTCTCGGAGAGTTCGATGCAGCGGTCCTGACTGCGCTCGATGATGCGCACCCGGAAGCGGTCCTCGAGGGTGCGCGCGAGCCGGTGGCCGATGTTGCCGCCGCCTGTGATCATGATGCGTTTGTAGGGCTTCTCCAGGGGCTGGAGTTCGCTCATGACCGCACGGATATGGTCACTGGCGGCGATGAAGAAGACCTCGTCGCCCTCCTCGATCACGGTGTCGCCCTGGGGAATGATGGGCCGGTCACGGCGGAAGATGGCCGCCACCCGGGTGTCGATGCGCGGCATGTGCGCGCGCAGGTACGACAGCTCATGCCCCACCAGTGGGCCGCCCTCGGTCGCCCGGATCGCCACCAGCCGCGCCAGGCCCCGGGAGAAATCCAGCACCTGAAGCGTGCCGGGGTATTCGATCAGTCGTGTGATGTGCTCGGTGACCACCTGCTCCGGGCTGATCAGCACGTCGATGGGGAAGCCTTCCTTCTTGTCCCGCTCGAACAGCTCCGGGCGGGCCAGATAGGCGCCGGTGCGCACACGGCTGATCTTGGTGGGGGTTCGGAAGCAGGTCCAGGCCACCTGGCAGGCGACCATGTTGACCTCGTCACTGTTGGTGGTGGCGATCAGCATGTCCGCGTCCTGGGCCCCGGCCTGCTTGAGCACGCGCGGATAGGAGGCACGCCCGAGCACGGACTGGATGTCGAGCCGGTCCTGGAGCTCGCGCAACCGGCCCGGGTTGTTGTCCACCACGGTGATGTCGTTCGCCTCGCTGGCCAGGTTTTCCGCGAGCGTACCCCCAACCTGGCCGGCGCCGAGAATGATGATCTTCATGGGTAACTGCTGACTCCCTCGCCGGATCCGTCAGACCCAGTGGGCCGGGTTTTTCTCCAGACAGGCGTAGAAAAAGCCGTCCTGTTCCCGCTCCCCCGTGATTAACTGGCGACCGTAACCGGTCTCGATGCCCCAGTCCAGCGTTATGGGGACCAGCTGGGCATCCATGTGGCCATTGATGAAGCGCTGGATGATACGCGCATTCTCCTGCTGAAGCACGGAGCAGGTGGCGTAGACCAGCCGGCCGCCGATGGCCAGCGTCTGCCAGCAGGCCTCAAGCAGGCGCAGCTGGGTATCCGCCAGCTCGCGGATGTCGGTCTCGCGGCGCAGCAGCTTGATGTCGGGGTGGCGGCGGATCACACCGGTGCCACTGCAGGGGGCATCCAGCAGGATGCGGTCGAACGCGGTGCCGTCCCACCAGGCGTCCGGATCGCCGGCATCCGCCGCCACCAGCCGGGCGCCGGCGCCGATGCGTTCAAGGTTTTCGGTGATCCGCCCGAGTCGGTCCCGGTCCGAGTCCAGCGCTACTACTTCCGTGAGGTCCGGTTCGTGCTCCAGGATGGCGCCGGTCTTGCCGCCGGGGGCAGCACAGGCGTCCAGCACCCGCTGGCCCGGGGCCAGCTCAAGCAGTTGCGTACACAGCTGCGCGGCTTCGTCCTGCACACTGAAGTGGCCTTCGGCGAAGCCTGGAATGCGTTCCACGGGGCAGGCTTCATCCAGCTGCAGGGCATGGGGCGCGAGCTGGCCGGGTTGTGCGGACAGCCCAGCGTCCGCCAGTGCTGCCAGGGCACTGGCCTGGTCATGATGACCGGTATGATAGCGCAGGCTCATGGGGGCCCTGCGGTTGTTCGCCTCCAGCATAGCCTGCCAGTGCTCCGGCCAGTTGGCACTGAGCTTGGCTACCAGCCATTCCGGATGGCTGTAGCGGATGGCATCGGTAACGGGCTCTGATTCGCCGTCACGCAGGCTTTTCCGGAGTATGCCATTGACCAGGCCGGTGAGCTGGTGCGCGCCGAGTTCCCTGGCGGTCTCGACGCTCTGGTGAATGGCCGCATGGGGTGCTATCCGCGTGTGGCGAAGCTGGTAGAGACCTAGAATCAACAGGGATTCCAGCTGCGCATGGCGTTTCGGCAGGGGCTTGTGCAGCCGCTGCTGGAGTTCCGCGTTGAGGCGGTGCCACCAGCGGCAGCTGCCGAAGCACCAGTCCTGAAGCCGGCCGCGCTCATCCGCCGGCAGACCCTCAAGGGCGGGGGGCAGGATCTGCCCAAGGGACTGGCCGCTGTGAACCACCTGGTGGATGATGCGGGTTGCCGTGGCGCGCAGGGAGCCCCCTGTCACGCCGCTCATGCTCCCAGCCTCTGACCGGGGAGGAGCACGGGCCTGCCGCCATTGATGAGGTCCTGCATGGATTGGGGGCGGCCGCCGGGCAGCTGGACCCGGGTGATGCGGAGGACGCCCTCGCCGCACTGCACCAGGGCGCCGGAGGGCTCGCGCTCGAGAACCGTCCCCGGCTCGGCATCCGTCACCTCGGTGTTCACCGGCTCCGCGAAGAGCACGCGCACAGCCTCATCATCCACCGTGGTGTGGGCCATGGGCCAGGGGTTGAAGGCACGGATACGGCGCGCCAGGGACTGCGCCGATCCCTGCCAGTCGATGCGGCCATCGCTGCGCTCGAGTTTGCGCGCATAGGAGGCCCTGTGATCGTCCTGGGGTTCGGGGTCCAGGCTGCCATGCGCCAGTTCGTACAGTGCTGCCGTGATGGCTTCGCCACCAAGCCCGGCCAGCCGGTCGTGAAGGCTGCCACCCGTCTCGTCGTCCGCGATGGTAAGGCGGTGGCGGCTGAGCACATCCCCGGTATCCAGCCCGGCGTCCATCTGCATGATGCTGATGCCGGTCTCGCTGTCGCCGGCGGCGATGGCCCACTGGATGGGCGCGGCCCCGCGCCAGCGTGGTAGCAGCGAGGCGTGGACGTTCAGGCAGCCGTGATCCGGAATGTCCAGAACGGACTGGGGCAGGATAAGGCCATAGGCGGCGACCACCATCACATCCGGGGCCAGTTCCCTCAGCGTGGCCTGCGCCTCTCTGTTGCGCAGGCTTTCGGGCTGTTCAATCCGGAGCCCGTGATCATGGGCCAGCTGGGATACCGGGCCGCGACGTGCCTTTCGGCCCCGTCCGGCGGGGCGATCCGGCTGGGTATAGACGGCCAGGATCTCATGCCCCGCTTCAATCAGGGCGCTGAGGCTGGCCGCGGCAAAATCCGGGGTGCCCGCGAAAACGATCCGCACGGTTCAGTGACTCCTCAGGAGGCTTTCTGGCGCTGCTGTTTCTCGACCCTGCGCCGGATGCGGCTGCGCTTGAGCTGGCTCAGGTAGTCGATGAAGAGCTTACCGTTCAGGTGGTCCACCTCATGCTGCAGACAGACCGCCATGAGACCGCTGTGTTCCTCGTCGAAGGGCTCGCCGTGGTAGTCCAGCGCCCGGACCCGGACGGAC
Organism: uncultured Halovibrio sp.; assembly: GCF_913056445.1. Classification (NCBI taxonomy): domain Bacteria; kingdom Pseudomonadati; phylum Pseudomonadota; class Gammaproteobacteria; order Oceanospirillales; family Halomonadaceae; genus Halovibrio; species uncultured Halovibrio sp. Next base: position 54,184 of record NZ_CAJXMA010000001.1, on the reverse strand, counting down.
TGGGGACGGGAGACATCCTCGTAGACGCCGGGAATGGAGAGGCAGCCTTCCTGCATGGGCTCCTTCTCGCTCTCAGGGATCTCGAGTTCAGGGTTGATGAATACCCGGGGGGTGCTCTGGTCCTCGGAAAGATCGATCACCAGTACCCGCCGGTGGACGTTCACCTGGGTGGCGGCCAGCCCGATGCCCGGCGCTGCATACATGGTTTCGATCATGTCATCGACCAGGCGCCGGATGCTGTCATCCACGGATGCGACCGGCTCGGCGACGGTCCGCAGCCGCGGGTCCGGAAATTCCAGAATACTGAGAGTCATGATGCTGCTCCGAAGGGTTACTGGCGCCATTATCACGCATCAGGCAATGACCGTACAAACCGCCACGCTTACAAATCATTGCAGTGTTGTGGACGCGGTCCACCCGCTGGGATCGCAAATGGCGTTATTTCTTCTATAGTGGTGAAATAATGACGTCGATCGATCGAGACAAGCCAGCAAGGAAACCGAGCATGAGGATTCTGTCGATTCTGCTCACGGTGGCCCTCGGGCTGGGCGCCACCGGGGTCATGGCCGAGACACAGCTGCGGGATGACCATCCCGAGCAGTACACCGTCCAGCCCGGGGATACACTCTGGGACATCAGCGCACGCTTCCTGAAGGAACCGTGGAACTGGCCGGAGATCTGGCAGGCCAATCCCCAGGTGGACAATCCGCACCTGATCTACCCGGGGGATGTCCTGGAACTGACCTGGGTGGATGGCCAGCCGCGGCTGTCACGGGCCACAGACACGGACCGGGAAATCAAGCTCTCCCCGGAGGTGAAGGAAACTCCGCTGGACACCCCTATCCCCACCATTCCCCTGGAGGAGATCCGGAGCTTCCTGTCCAACACGCGGATCGTTGATGAGGCCACGCTGGAGGAAGCCCCCTATATCGTGCAGGGCCGAGATCGGCGTTCGATTATGGGTGCCGGGGATCGGGTCTACGCAAGAGGCGAGGCGCAGCCCCGGGAGACCCTGGCGGTGTTCCGTCGCGGTACCCGGCACGTGGATCCGGAAACCGGTGAGTTCCTGGGCCTCGAGGCACGCTCCATGGGCCGGGGCCGTGTGGCTGAGGTCAACGGCGAGCTTCTGAGCGTGGATCTGACCGCCAGCCGCGAAGAGATTGAAGCGAAGGACCGGCTGCTGCCCACGGAGTCGCGCGAGATCACCACGCGTTTCCAGCCCCGTGCGCCCGAGACGGATATCCAGGGGCGGATGATCGATGTCGAGGATGGCGTCAGCAACATCGGCCAGTATAATGTGGTTACCATCAACCGCGGTGAACGCGAGGGCCTGGAAGCGGGTCATGTGCTGGCGGCCTACAAGAAGGGCAACCAGGCGCGGGACCCGGTGACGGATGAACTGCTGCAGCTGCCTTCGGAACGGGCGGGGCTGGTGATGGTTTTCCGCACCTATGAGAAGCTCAGCTACGGGCTGGTTCTGCAGGCGACGCGACCACTGGAGATCATGGACGAGGTCCGTAACCCCTGAAACAACCATTCTGACAGAGGAAGTCACTGATGACGGTCATGGAACGACCCACCCTTCCCGGCCCGGAGACGGGCGACGCCCATCATCTGCTGGCGCTGCTGCCGGGCATGAATCCGGAACACTGGCAGGTGGTGCTGGATCAGCTTGAGGATCCCGCACGGCTGCTGACCATGACGCCGGACAGCCTGCGGGCACTTGGGCTGCCCAGATCCACCCGCCAGGCCCTGAATGCCTGGCAGGCCCAGGGGCTTGAGCCCACCACGCGACAGCGCCTGGAGCATGCCCGGCAGCAGTGCGGGGAACTCGGGATCCGTGTTATCCATTGGCGGGATCCGGACTATCCGGAGGCGCTGAGGCACATCCATGGCCCGCCGCCAGTGCTCTACTGCCGGGGTGACATCAACGCGCTCAATCGCCCCTGCCTCGCCATGGTCGGCAGCCGGCACGCCAGCCGCGATGGCCTCAATCACGCACGGCGCTTTGCCCATGCCCTGTCCGAGGGTGGTTTCAGTGTGGTCAGCGGCCTCGCCCTTGGCATTGACGGGGCGGCCCATAAGGGGGCGCTGGAAGGCGGTGGCGCCACCGTGGGCATCCTCGCCAACGGCGTGGACCGCCCCTACCCGCGCCGCCACGAGGCGCTGGCCAGGGACATGCTCCAGGCCGGAGGGCTCCTGGTCTCGGAGCTGCCTCCGGGCACCCCGGCCCGTGCCCACCTGTTTCCCCAGCGCAACCGCCTGATCAGCGGGCTCTGCCTGGGTGTGCTGGTGGTGGAAGCCGGGCTGCGCAGCGGCTCGCTCATCACGGCACGGCTGGCGATGGAGCAGGGGCGGGAGGTCTTCGCCGTTCCCGGGTCCATCCATCAGCCAAGCGTCCGGGGCTGTCACCGGCTGATCCGGGAAGGCGCCGTGCTGGTGGAGACAGTGGATGACATTGTTTCGGAGCTGGGGGTCTGGGAATCCGTGCCCACCAGAACGGAACCGCAAGCTGAAACCACACCCACCCATCTGGATGAAAGCAGTCGTCGCGTTCTGGAGGCGGTGACCTATGAACCGGTGGATTCGGACAGCCTCTGCCGCGCCACGGGCATGGCGGCTGCCGATCTGCTCCAGGCCACGCTGCTGCTGGAGATGGAGGGGCTGGTGGAATCAACGCCGGGCGGTTATCGACGCCGATCGGGCTGACGTGGGCCGCCGCTGGGGATAGACTTCCGCCTGACGATTCTGGAGATGGAGGTACCGGTGACAGCGCAGAGCCCGGACTGGTGGCATATTGAACAGGCAGCGGACTCACTCATGGCCGGCGGCGTCTGGGCCTACCCTACGGAAGCGGTCTGGGGACTGGGCTGTGATCCCTGGGACCCGGAGGCCGTGGAGCGGATCCTGGCGCTCAAGGGCCGGCCCTGGCACAAGGGCCTGATCCTGGTGGCGGCGGATACGCAGCAGCTGGATTTCCTGTTGGCGGACGCACCGGAAGAGGTCCGCAAGGCGGTGGACGACTACTGGCCCGGCGCCAATACCCTGCTGTTGCCGGATCCCGGTGAGCGAGTGTCTTCGCTGGTGCGCGGCGATCACGACCGGGTGGCCGTGCGGGTGCCGGAGCACCCACAGGTCCGGCGTCTGTGCCGGGCTTTCGGTGGGCCCCTGGTGTCCACCTCCTGCAATCGCGCCGGCGGTTCGCCGCTGCGCTGGTCCTGGCAGATCCACCGGGCATTCGGCAGTGAGCTGGATGGCATCCTCACCGGAGCCCTGGGTGGCGCCCGACGCCCGAGCCGCATCATCGACCCCATGGATGGTACCCTTCTGCGTGACTGACAACGCCCGTCCACGGGCAGCCGAGGAGCATCCATGAACAACACCCCCGACCCGGACGCCGTCTACCAGTACCTGATAGATCTCCAGGACCGGATTACCGATACCCTGGCAGAGCTGGATGGTGGTGCCGGTTTCCGGGAGGAGACCTGGGAGCGGGAAGCCGGAGGAGGTGGCCGCAGCCGCGTGATCGAGGACGGGGATCTGATCGAGAAGGGCGGCGTGAATTTCTCCCACGTCATGGGCGCGGAACTGCCGCCCTCGGCCTCCGCCAGCCGCCCGGAGCTGGCGGGTGCGAGCTGGGAGGCCATGGGTGTATCGCTGGTGATCCATCCGCGTAATCCCTATGTGCCCACCTCCCACGCCAACGTGCGCTTCTTCATTGCCAGGCCGGAAGGCCGTGAACCGGTCTGGTGGTTCGGTGGCGGTTTCGACCTGACGCCCTATTACGGTTTCGTGGCGGACTGCCGGTACTGGCACGAAATGGCCCGGCAAGCCTGTGCGCCGGCCGGTGATGACACCTGGCACCGTTTCCGCCAGTGGTGTGACGACTATTTCCACCTCAAGCACCGTGGCGAACAGCGTGGTATCGGCGGGCTCTTCTTCGACGATTACAACGAAGGCTCCTTTGAACACAGCTTTGAACTGATGCGCTCCATCGGGGACAGCTACCTGCCGGCCTATGTGCCCATTGTGGAGGCACGCCGCCATACGCCCTACGGCGACCGGGAGCGCCAGTTCCAGCTCTACCGCCGGGGGCGCTACGTGGAGTTCAACCTGGTCTACGACCGGGGCACGCTGTTCGGGCTGCAGTCCGGAGGGCGCACGGAGTCCATCCTGATGTCCCTGCCGCCGCTGGTGCGCTGGGACTACAACTGGCAACCGGAGTCCGGAACGCCCGAGGCGTGGCTGAGTGACTACTTTCTGCAACCCCGCAACTGGCTGGAGGAGAAGGATGACTGAACAGGCCCGCTATGCAGTGGTCGGCAACCCCATCGAGCACAGCCTGTCGCCGCGCATCCATACGGCATTTGCTGAACAGACCGGCGAGTCCCTGGTCTATGAGCGGCTGCTGGCGCCGCTGGAAGGGGTCCGGGATAGCGTGGAACGCTTCTTTGCGGAGGGCGGTGCCGGGCTCAACGTGACGGTGCCGTTCAAACAGCAGGCCTGGGAGATCGCCGGCCGCCATGAGCCCAGGGCGGCCCGGGCCGGCGCGGTGAACACCCTCTGGCGGGAAGCGGACGGAACCCTGGTCGGGGACAACACCGATGGTGCCGGGCTGGTGCGGGATCTGCGTGTGAACAACGGCGTGACCCTGGCCGGTGCCCGGGTGCTGGTGCTGGGCGCCGGCGGCGCCGTGCGCGGTATTCTGGAGCCACTGCTGAAAGAAGCACCGGCGGAAGTGGTGATCGCCAACCGCACACTGGCGCGCGCCGAGGCGCTGAGGGGTCTCTTTGGGGATACCGGTACCGTGGCGGTCAGCACCTTTGAGGCTCTGGTGGGGCCCTTCGATGTGATCATCAACGGCACCAGTGCCAGCCTGCAGGGCGAACTGCCACCTCTGCCGGGCGCTCTCGTCAATCCGGCAACCGTCTGCTACGACATGATGTACAGCCAGGCGGAGACCGCCTTCAACGCCTGGGCTCGGCAGCAGGGTTCCAGGCTGCGCCTTGACGGGCTGGGCATGCTGGTTGAGCAGGCGGCGGAATCCTTCCTGCAGTGGCGCGGGGTGCGCCCGGATACAGGTCCGGTCATGGCCCTGCTGCGGCCCGACTGAAGGCTGTTCCGCTGAATCTGGACTATGCTGGGGCCATGGAGGCCAGCCGGGAGGATCTCCCGGCCCCTTTCGGAGACAGTGAGGCGCCATGGATCTTCTGACACTGCTCGGCCTGCTGGTCGGCATCACCACCATTGTTGCCGCGATCGCCACCAGTTCCGGTCTCGCGTCCTTCCTCAATATTCCGGGGTTCCTCATCGTGGTGGTGGGCACCCTGGCGGTAACCCTCATCAAGCACCGCATGACCTCAGTGGTCAGCGCCTTCCGCATGGCGTTCGGCGAGGCCTTTCGGGACCGCACCGAGGAGCCCCTGGACCTGATCCTTCAGATCCGGGACCTGGCGGACATCGTCCGCAAGAAAGGCATCCTGGGCCTGGAGGATTACGACACCCGTTACCGGTTCCTGGCCAGGAGCATTGAACTGGCCGTGGACGGTCATCCGCCGGAATTCATCGAGGAGGCCATGACCCATGAGTTCCAGCAGACGCTGGAGCGCTATGAGAACGCGGAAAGGGTCTTTCGGGGCATCGGTGACTCCGCGCCGGCACTGGGCATGATCGGCACACTGGTGGGGCTGGTGCAGATGCTCAACCAGATGGAGGACCCCTCGGGCATTGGCCCCGCCATGGCGGTGGCCCTTCTGACCACCTTTTACGGCGTGGCCATCGGCCAGGTGATCTTCCTGCCGCTGGCGGACAAACTCCAGCTCAAGATGCAGGACGAACAGCGCAACATGACCCTGGTGCTGACCTCCATGCAGAACATCCTGCAGGGCCAGAACCCCCGCGTTATGCAGGATGTGCTGGCCGCCTATCTGTCACCCGAGGCGCGCGAGCGGCTCGACCAGGGCCGGCAGGCCTGACGGAGGGCGTTGATGGCGGCACTGCCGAAGCGCCGGTCCAGACGCGGCAACACCAGCAGCAGTTCTCCCGGGTGGATGACCACCCTGGCGGACATGTTCATGCTGCTGATGACCTTTTTCATCCTGATGCTGTCCTTTTCCAGCATGGATGCGGAGAAGTACCGGGCCATGGTCACGTCCCTGGTTGAGGCATTCAATATGGCCCCGGATCAGATGCCCGAGCCCCAGGGGCTGGCGGATGAGGATACGGAATCGCCGGCCATCAGCGAGGACGTCCCCATCCCCATGGACGGGGCACCCGCGGCCCCTTCCGAGGGCGACGCCATGCTCCGGGGGCAGGCCTCGGCGGAACCGGCACGCCCGGATGTGCATCCCGGGGTGGAACAGCTCGCCAGTATGCTGATCTCGGAAATGGAGAAGGCGGTCAGTGAGGAGCAGATCGACGTCGGGTTTGATCGCCAGAGGGTGGTGATCCGCTTCAATGACGAGGCGACCTTCCCGGTGGGTAGTGCTGAGCTGATTCCGGACATCCGCCCTGTGGTGGCCGACATCGTGGAGATTGTAGCCCGCTGTGACGGCGAGGTGGTCGTCACCGGCCATACGGACAACCGGCCCATCGTCAGTGACCGTTACCGCTCCAACTGGGATCTGTCCGCGGCGCGCGCCGTGTCCCTGGTGCATGAGCTGGTGCTCAATCGGGCCATACCGGCGGAGAATGTGGTGGCGGCAGGGCGTGCCGAAACCCGGCCGATCGCTGATAACGACACCGCGGAAGGCCGCGAGAAGAACCGGCGCGTGGAGATCGAGATCTATGAGCCGGACTGTGACACTGGTGGTGGGGACTGAGTTCCGGGCATAAAAAAAGGCGCCGGCAGTGCCGGCGCCGGAGCACCATGGGGCGTCCTGCCCCGAGGGGTCAGTTGACTTCCACCTCGATGGCCCTGGGCTTGGCCTTCTCCTGCTTGGCGAGGGTCAGCTCCAGCACGCCATCGTGGTAGTTGGCCTTGATGTTCTCGTCGTCCACATGCTCGGGCAGTGTGAAGCTGCGGGCGAAGTGGCCGTAGAACCGCTCCACCCGGTGCCGTTTCGCGTCGTCTTCGGTGGTCTCGAAGTTACGCTCGCCCTGAATGGTCAGCACGCCATCGTGCACCGAGACTTTGACATCTTCCTTCCGGATACCGGGCAGTTCCGCGGTTATGACGAAGGCATCCTTGTTTTCGGTGATGTCCACCGAGGGAGCCCAGTCGGTTTTCTGCAGGATTTCCCGATTGCCGTTGGTCGCCGGTGTTGTATCCCGGCCGGCCATCTGACGGTTGTACCGGTCGAGAATGTCTTCGAACTCGGCAAAGGGATTCCAGCGGGTCATGGCTGTCATGGTTATCACCTCCTCTCAACGAACCTGAAATCATGTCGGGACAACAGCTTCGTCAGGGGGAGCGTGGCTGACCGGCGCCGGATCATCAGTCCGCTTCCCTAACGCCCTATTGGATAGATAGGGACTGCCCGCGTATTTTCAAGGGGCGTCGGCAAGGAATTCGTCCTTGAGCTTGACGTAATTTCCGGCAGTGTAGGTGAAGAACCCAAGCTCCTCGTTGGTGAGGGGGCGGGCCTGGCGTGCCGGGCTGCCGCGGTACAGGTAGCCGGATTCCAGGGTCTTGCCCGGCGGTACCAGGGTGCCGGCGGCGATGATGACTTCGTCTTCCACAACGGCACCGTCCATGATGATGGCGCCCATGCCGACCAGCACCCTGCTGCCGATGGTGCAGCCGTGCAGCAGGGCCTTGTGCCCGACCGTGACATCATCGCCCACAGTGAGGGGGAAGCCGTCCGGGTTGTAGGGGCCGGCGTGGGTGATGTGGCACACGGAGCCGTCCTGGATGCTGCAGCGGCTGCCGATGCGGATGCGGTGCATGTCGCCGCGGATAACGGTCATGGGCCAGACCGAGCAGTCGTCGCCCAGTACCACGTCGCCGATGACGGTGGCGGTGGGATCAATCCATACGCGGTCCCCGAGCTGGGGGTGATCGCCCTTGTGGCTGCGGATCCGGGTCATGGTGGGTCCTCCATCTGAACTTAGGGTGGTTACGGGAAGTATGTCATCATGATTGCATCAAGGTCACACGCAGGAGACGCTCCATGAACAATCCTCTGCTGGCTCAGGACCAGCTGCCGAAGTTCGATGCCATTGATGTCGAGCACATGGAGCCGGCCATCGACCGGATCCTGAAGGAGAATCGGGCGCGCGTGGCGGAACTGGCGGAGCAGCAGGCGCCGACCTGGGCAAGCCTGGCCCAGCCCATGCAGGCGCTGGACGACCGCCTCAACAATGCCTGGGCGATCATTTCCCATCTCAATGGCGTGATGAACGACGAGGCGATCCGCGAGGTTCACAAGCGCTGCCTGCAGAAGATTACCGAGTACGGTTCCGAGATCAGCCAGAACGAGGCGCTGTGCGAGGCCTATAAGCGGCTCGCGGCCAGTGATGAGTTTGGCCGGTTGCAGGAGGACCAGCAGGAGGCCATCCGCCAGACCCTGCGTGACTTCCGGCTCGGTGGCGTGGATCTGCCAGAGGCGCAGAAGGCGCGTTTCGCCACCCTTTCCCAGGAGTTGGCGGATCTGGAAAGCCGCTTCGGCGACAATGTGCTGGATGCCACCCAGAACTGGTACCGCCAGGTGACCGATGAATCCGAGCTCGCCGGCCTGCCGCAGACCGCTCTGGACAGTGCCCGCCAGGCGGCGGAGCAGCGTGGCATGGACGGCTGGGTGATCACCCTGGATTTCCCCTCCTTCTACCCGGTACTGACCTACTGCGATAACCGTGAGCTGCGCCGTGAGGTGTACGAGGCGTTCACCACCCGCGCCTCGGATCAGGGCCCGGATGCGGGGACCTGGGACAACAGCCCGCTGATTGACGAGATCCTGAAGCGCCGGCACGAGCAGGCGCAGCTTCTGGGTTACGACAACTACGCCCAGCTGAGCCTGGCAACCAAGATGGCGGCCAGCGAGGACGAGGTGCTGGGCTTCCTGAACCGGCTGGCCGGGCGAGCGAAGCCGGTGGCCGAGCGCGAGCTTGAAGAGCTGCGTGAATTCGCCCGGGAACAGGGTGGTCCCGACCCCCTGGAGGCCTGGGATCTGGGCTATTATGGCGAGAAACTGCGCCAGGCCCGGTTCAGCATCTCCGAGGAGGAGGTCCGGCCCTGGTTCCCTGTGGGCCGTGTGATCAAGGGCCTTTTCCAGGTCGTCGAGAAGCTGTTCGATGTGCGCATCGTGGCGGATGAGAGCATTCCGGCCTGGCACGACGACGTGACCGCGTACCGCATGGAGCGCGGTGGTCAGCCCCTGGCCTTTTTCTATCTGGACCTCTATGCCCGCCAGGGCAAGCGTGGCGGCGCCTGGATGGCCGACTGCCGTGTCCGCTGGCGCCATGACGACGGCAGCGTGCAGCTCCCTGTAGCCTTCCTTACCTGCAACTTCACCCCGCCGGTGGGCGAGCAGCCCTCCCTGCTCACCCACGATGAGGTGGTGACGCTCTTCCATGAGTTCGGTCATGGGCTGCATCACATGCTCACCCAGGTGGACGTTGCGGATGTCTCCGGCATCAATGGGGTGGCGTGGGACGCGGTGGAACTGCCCAGCCAGTTTCTGGAGAACTGGTGCTGGGATCGTGAATCACTGGCGCTGATTGCCGGCCATCACGAGACCGGCGAGCCGCTGCCGGACGACATGCTCGAACGTATGCTCGCGGCGCGCAACTTCCAGAGCGGCATGCAGATGGTGCGCCAGCTGGAGTTTTCGCTGTTCGATTTCCGTTTGCACAGTGAATACGACCCGGCTGACCCCGTGGACCCGCTGGCGCTTCTGACCGAGGTCCGCAACCAGGTGGCCGTGGTGCATCCACCGGCGTTCAACCGTTTCCCGCAGGCGTTCGGACACATCTTCGCTGGCCCTTACGCCGCGGGCTACTACAGCTACAAGTGGGCGGAAGTGCTGGCCGCGGATGCCTTCTCGCTGTTTGAGGAACAGGGCATTTTTGATCCGCAGGCGGGGCGTGCTTTCCGCGAGAATATTCTGGAAAAGGGTGGTTCACGCGAACCCGCAGCGCTCTACCGGGCCTTCCGGGGGCGCGAGCCCAGCGAGGAGCCACTGCTGCGCCAGTCGGGAATCACTGAATCGGAGCGGGCGGCCTCAGCCGCGGGAGAGCCAGCTTGAAGAAACGTTTCATCGCCGGGGCGGTCTGCCCCCGTTGCAGTGCCATGGACCGGATCGTGATGTACACCACCGAGGAAGGCACCTTCCGGGAGTGCGTGGACTGTGGCTTTGAGGATCGCCAGCCCGAGGCGGCGGACATGACCCCGGCCTCGGAAACCCTGAAGACCCGCGTCACACCCACCGAACCGGATCCGCCGAAAAAGGACGATACGCCACAGCCGGTGCGGATCCTGCCTTCCGGGTCCGGCGGGACCCATTAAGGCGGGAGGTCAGCGGCTGCCCTCAGGCACCGGCAGCAGAAGGTCCGGGCGTATCGGCAGCAGCGGCAGCTGCACCGGTGATCCCCCATTTTTAAGGAAGGGGTTCGGCAGGGGAATGAAGACCCGGTCCATGACGTCCAGCTTCTGGATCGGCCTGCGGAAATAGGTGCTGAACCATTCCTCGTAGTCGCCGCTGAGCATGGCACGGTGCAGCCCCACGGTAAGCCGCTCGGCCATGTGCTCGTCATCCGGGGCCACGAACAGATATGAGGGCATCCGATAGGTGAATACGAGCCCGTCCTCTATCGTCAGCCGGTCGCCCTGATACTGTTGCAGATCGATCAGGATCTCACCAACCCCGCGCAGGAAGCAGTCGAAGCGGTCCCTCTCAAGCATCGTCAACAGGTTACTGAAACGCGGCGAGGTCACGACCTCAAAACCGGACTGGCGCAGGATGCGGGTATCGGGCCAGTGCGTACCCTGGCCAATGGTCAGGCCCTGCTGCTGGAAGTCGTCGGCGGAGAAGATCCGGTCAAACCGCGCCTGGTCACCCTTGCGGATGATGCAGATGCGGAATCCCAGCATGCCCTGGGCAATGGGAATCGGTACGGGTCTGAGTTCGCGGTTGCGTTCCGGGGAAGAGGCAACGTTCGCAATGCGGACCCGGTTCCTGTGCCCGGCGCGCAGATGCCGGGTCGCCCGGGCCTGGGCCATGGGCATGCTGGCGCGGATTTCCGTGGGCCCGTAATCCGGCGTCTTCGCCAGTGCCATCGTCACGAGTTCGCGGATGGCCGGGCTCTCATGGTTGCGCTTCCAGAGCGTGATGGGCCCATCGCCGCCGTCAGTGCCCGCCAGCAGGGGGGGTGCCAGCGCGAGCAGCAGAAGAATGGCAACTGACTTCCGTGTTGTCAGCATGGTCCGCTCCAGTCAGGAATGGGCCCGGTAGCGGCCAGGCCCGAGCATCAGGACCACCACCGCATTCACCAGGAAAAGCACCGGCAGCTCCAGGGCCCAGCCGCCATTGGTCTTGAGCGTGAGCAGCTCGTGCTGGTGTGCGAGAACCAGAGCGAACACCATGTTGATGGCTACCAGCACCGCCGCGACACGGGTGTGAATACCCAGGATCAGCATGGTCGGTGCCAGGATTTCCCCGATGAGCACCCCCCAGGCCAGTAATACGGGCAGCCCGTGTGCGGTCAGAAGGTCTTCTATGGGCCCGATGCCGTTGAGCAGCTTGCTGATCCCGTGCAGCAGGATCAGAAAACCCAGCGCCAGACGCAGTATGAGACGGGCAAGATCCGGTTGGTTGAGCACCTGAGTCCCCTTCGGTCATTTCCTACAGTGCTGAGCGGAACGAGAACCGGAAATGGATTCCGTTGCGCGCCAGCAGGTTGGTCCAGTATTCGTGCATCCACTGCCAGGCCTCGTCGCTGGCCTGGGCGACAAAGGGTGCCAGATCCAGATCGTAATAGTCGCCCGAACCGACAATCTGGCGTACCGTGATCAGTATGGCCTGATCGAGCTCGTTGGCAAAAGGCTCGCCGATGAGATGATGCACCAGGAGGTTCGCCTCGGTGGCTTCCGGCTCCAGAAGATTGCTGTTGCGGAACGACCGGTTGTTCTCGTACATCTCCTCCATAAGGCGGTGGCACTGGTAAGCTTTCACCAGCAGCCCCTCCAGACCCTCATAGCCTGCCAGAAGCACGGACGGATGGGCGAAATAACCGGTGGCTGTCTTGAGGAAGGGGTGAAACAGTGCATCGACCCCTGCACGTTCGGCGCAGATCCGGACGCAGTGGATCAGCCCGGGCGTCATTTCCACGTATTCGCGGGCAAATCCGTACAGCGCCGCTGCCGGGTCTTCGGCCTCCACCCGGAACAGCCCATGCAGGACTTCCGCCCTGGTGCGGAGTGCCTGCTGGAACTGGCCACCGGCGGATTCCCGGGCCACGGCCTGGGCGATGATCTGGGTGATGGACTCCGGCGTCATGGACCGTACAGCGCTGGTGGATGGAGACCGCAAGCGGTTTAGTCTCAGTGTAGCTGAGTTTGCGGGCAGTGCCCGCCGGGTGGTCGGGGCTGGCCGGACACGATAGAATTGGGTCTTGACGGTTGTCATACGCGCAAAAAACGATAAACTCTGCGTAACTTTGCGCGAGAGACCCATACATATCCCCGCGTTCCCCAGGGTTCGACGCCACGGCCCGGTTTATGGTGCGCGGGGCCGAAACACAATTCTTGTTGGAGACGAGGTATGAGCGTGCAGGCCCTGCGTGCCGGTGCCCTGGCGACTGCTGTAACGGCGCCGTCCAGCGCCCTTGCCGAGTGGGGGGTTAACCTTCCTGAAGGTGTCACCTCCATAAGCAACACCATCTATGACATTCACATGTGGGTGTTCTGGATCTGTGTTGTGATCGGTGTGGGTGTTTTCCTGGCCATACTCTGGTCGGTTCTGGCCTACCGTCACTCGAAGGGGGCGAAGCCGGCGCATTTCCACGAGAACACCACGGTGGAGATCATCTGGACCGTCATTCCCTTCCTGATCCTCATCATGATGGCCATTCCGGCCACTGGCACTCTGGTCGACATGTACGACACCTCCGACGCCGAGATGGAAATCAAGGTCACCGGGTACCAGTGGCGCTGGCAGTATGAGTACATGGATGAGGACATCAGCTTCTTCAGTTCTGCGGATACACCACGTGATGCCGAGAGGAACCTGATCGAGAAGACGGAAGACTACAAGTATTCGGTCGACAACCCACTGGTTCTGCCTGTTGATACCAAGATCCGGTTCCTGATCACGTCCAACGACGTCATCCACAGCTGGTGGGTACCGGAGTTCGGCTGGAAGCAGGACGCGATTCCCGGATTCATCAACAAGAACTGGACAAAGATCGAGGAGCCCGGCACCTACTACGGTCTGTGTGCTGAGCTGTGCGGTCAGGGGCACTCCGATATGCCGATTGAGGTCAAGGCAGTGCCGAAGGACGAGTACCGCGAATGGGTCGCCGAGCAGACCGGCGACGACGGTTAAGTATTCAGCGTTTGAGTAACGGGGGTTCATCATGAGTTCGGTCGCAGACGCTCACGCCGCTGATCACCACGATCACGGCCCCGCCAAGGGGATTGGACGGTGGTTGTTCACCACCAACCACAAGGATATCGGCACCATGTACCTGGTGTTCTCGTTCGCGATGTTCCTCGCGGGCGGCGCCATGGCCATGATCATCCGTGCCGAGCTGTTCCAGCCAGGCCTCCAGATGGTGGAGCCGGCCTTCTTCAACCAGATGACCACCATGCATGGTCTGGTCATGATCTTCGGCGCCGTCATGCCGGCCTTCGTGGGGTTGGCCAACTGGATGATCCCGCTGATGGTGGGGGCACCGGACATGGCCCTGCCGCGCATGAACAACTGGAGCTTCTGGCTGCTGGTGACCGGTTCCCTGATCCTGATGTCCACCCTGTTCATGGATGGCGGCGCTCCGAACTTCGGCTGGACAGCCTATGCGCCCCTGTCCACGACCTACGGGCCTGACAGCACGACCTTCTTCATCTTCTCCGTCCATATCCTGGGCATCTCCTCCATCATGGGCGCGATCAACGTGATCGCCACCATCATCAATATGCGCGCCCCCGGCATGACCCTGATGAAGATGCCCATGTTCGTTTGGACCTGGCTGATCACCGCTTTCCTGCTGATCGCGGTGCTGCCGGTACTGGCGGGTGCGGTGACCATGCTGCTCATGGATATCCACTTCGGCACCGCATTCTTCGATGCCGCGGGTGGCGGTGATCCGGTGCTCTACCAGCACATCTTCTGGTTCTTCGGTCACCCGGAGGTCTACATCCTGATCCTGCCGGCGTTCGGCATCATCTCCCAGATCATCCCGACCTTCTCGCGCAAGCCGCTGTTTGGCTACACCTCCATGGTCTACGCCACGGCCGCGATCGCTATCCTGTCGTTCCTGGTCTGGTCGCACCACATGTTCACGGTTGGGCTGCCGCTGCCCGGTGAGCTGTTCTTCATGTACGCCACCATGATCATCGCGGTGCCCACAGGGGTGAAGATCTTCAACTGGATCACCACCATGTTCCGTGGTTCCATCAGCTTTGAAACCCCCATGCTGTTCGCCATCGGTTTCGTGGTGCTGTTCACAGTGGGTGGGCTCTCCGGCGTGATGCTGGCCATCGCGCCCGCGGACTTCCAGTACCATGACACCTACTTTGTGGTTGCCCACTTCCACTATGTCCTGATACCGGGCGCCATCTACGGCATCTTCGCTTCCGTGTACTACTGGCTGCCCAAGTGGTCCGGCCGCATGTACAGCGAGGCACTGGGCAAGGCGCACTTCTGGCTGTCTTTCATCGGCCTGAATATCGCCTTCTTCCCGATGCATTTCCTGGGTCTTGCCGGTATGCCACGGCGTTATGCGGACTACCCGATCCAGTTCGCCAACTTCAACCAGGTTTCGACCATCGGTGCTTTCCTGTTCGGCGCCAGCCAGCTGCTGCTTGTCTTCATTGTCTACAGGGCTGTGAAGAACGGTCCCAAGGCGGACGCCAAACCCTGGGAAGGTGCGGAAGGTCTGGAGTGGACGGTTCCGTCTCCGGCGCCCTATCACACCTTTGAGCAGCCGCCGCGGGTCGACTGACCCCGGCGGTCCGGAAAAACGGAAACCGTAACGGAACAAGAACAGCGGAGGCTGCATGTCGAGCAACCAGTCCTATTACGTCCCGGAGTCGAGCATCTGGCCCATTGTGGGCAGCATCGGGATGTTCCTGACCTTCTTCGGGCTTTCCACCCTCCTGGTGAATCAGTCCAACGGGGATCCCACCACCACAGCCTGGGTCGTATTCACGATCGGGGCCCTGGTCCTGATCTACATGATCACCGGCTGGCTCCGGGATGTGATCCGCGAAAGCCGCGCCGGGCTCTACGATGCCCAGATGGATCGTTCCTTCCGTCAGGGCATGAGCTGGTTCATCTTCTCCGAGGTGGCTTTCTTCGCGGCACTTTTCGGCAGCCTCTTCTATATCCGGTTCTTCGCCGTTCCCTGGTTGGGTGGTGAAGGCGCCAAAGGCACCGCCAATATGCTCTGGGAAGGCTTCCAGGCCCAGTGGCCCCTGCTGAGCAATCCGGATAACAGCCAGTTCGCTGGCCCGGATTCAGTTATCGGTCCCTGGGGGCTGCCGCTGCTGAATACCCTGATCCTGGTGACGTCGTCCATCACGTTGACGCTGTCTCACAAGGCGCTCAAGTACGATAAGCGCAAGCAGACCATCTATTGGCTGGCGGCCACCGTGGCCCTGGGCGCGATTTTCCTGTTCTTCCAGATCGAGGAGTACATTGAGGCCTACAGCCATCTGAATCTGACGCTGGACTCCGGTATCTACGGTAGCATCTTCTTCCTGATGACCGGATTTCACGGCCTGCACGTACTACTGGGTGGGATCATCCTGTTCGTTGTCCTGATGCGGCTGATCAAAGGGCATTTCAGCGCCCATGATCACTTCGGCTACGAGGCAGGTGCCTGGTACTGGCACTTCGTGGACGTGGTCTGGATCATGCTTTTCGTCTTCGTCTACGTAATCTGAAAAACTGACGCGCCGCTCAGAAGGGCGGCGCGTTCAGTTGCAGATTGCCCGTCATCGCCGCCACTCCAATAAGAACCAGCAGCAGCGCGGACAGCGACACCCGGACGATCAGTCCATTCACAGTTCTGTGACGACTGCCCTCATCCTTCATCATGAAAAAGAAACTGCTGGTCAGGCTGGCAACGATGCCGATGAGTACGAGGACGATCAGTAACTTGAGCATGGCGAATCTCTTGACGCTGAAACAACCCGATCACTATAACAGAGCATGACTGAATCCCGGAGCCAATGGCGCTGGCGGCCGAATCGGGCCATCTGGGGTATTGCCATCGCGTTCCTGCCGCTGCTGCTCGGGCTCGGCGTATGGCAGCTTGACCGGGGCTTTGACAAGGCGGAGCGCCAGGCTCGCTGGTCGGACACCGATGGGCCTGTTGAATGGCCGGTCGAGCGTCCCCTCGAAGGGCAGCCGGTGGCGCTCTCGGGTGAATATGACCCAGAAGTCCAGTGGCTTCTGGACAACCGGACCCGGGATGGCCGGCCCGGCTACGAGGTGCTCCAGCCCTTCCATACCGAAGACGGGCCGGTTGTGGTCAACAGGGGCTGGATTGCGGCACCGGGGGAGCGTGACCGCCTTCCGCACCCGGAGACGCCCGACGGTAGGCGGACGATTGAAGGCCATGTCTGGTCCTGGCCCACGCCCCTGGTGCTTGGCCGGGTCGAAGCGGTCAATCCGGATGGCTGGCCGAGACGGGTGGCCAGCCTGGACCGGGCGGATGCCCGGGGAACCCTCTCCAATGTCGCCGCTGCTCCTGTCCGGCTGGCGGATGAGGGGCAACCCGGGGCGCTGCGTACTGGCTGGACGCCGGACCGGATGGACGCCGCAACCCACTACGGCTATGCCGTGCAGTGGTTCGGGCTGGCAGTCGTGCTGTTGACTCTGACCATCGCAACCAGCTTTCGCCGAGATGAGGAATCCTGAGTGAGCCAGAACAGTTTCAGTGACGAGGAAACCCGGCGCGCCCGCCGCAAGGCCGCGCTGCTGTTCCTGATTGCCATCCTGCCCCTGATGGCCGCTACGGTTATGTACTATACCGGCTGGGGTATGCCGGGCAGTACCACCAACAAGGGCGAATTCGTTGAGGGCAACGAACAGGTGCTCGACCAGGGGATCCGCGACCCGGATGGCGAGCCTTTCCGGAGTCATTTCCTGCAGGAAAACGAGGATGCCAAGTGGTGGATCCTGGTCACCGCGGCAGACTGCGGTGATGCCTGCGTGGAGTGGCTCGACCGCACAGGCAGCGTCCACCAGCTCCTGCACCGCGACTGGAATCGCGTGCGCCGTGGTTTCATCAGCAGGGATGGCAGTGTACCGGAGGGTGCGGATGACCGGAGGCTGGTACCGCTCTCCGCCGGGGAGGCCAATCCCCTGGCGGCATACACGGCGGATGATGCCGAGGCGACCGTCTTCATCGTCGACCCCATGGGTAACCTGGTCCTGCGCTACGACCAGCGCCATTCCGGGGATGATGTGCTGGAAGACCTTGAACATCTGCTGGAAGTTTCCCCACTTGGCTGAATCCGGATAAAACGATGAGTACAGCTTCGGGCCGCTCACCGGCCACTGCTTTCCCACGTCTGCGCCGGGCCGCGCTCAGCGCACTGGTTCTGGCCACGATCGTGATCCTGCTCGGCGCCTGGACCCGGCTGGTGGATGCGGGCCTGGGTTGCCCGGACTGGCCCGGCTGTTACGGTCATCTGACGGTGCCCAGCGGTGAGGAGACCATTGCGAAGGCGCAGGCCCGGTTCCCCGAGGCCCCTTTTGACGCCAGCAAGGGCTGGCCCGAAATGATCCACCGCTATGCGGCCGGTACCCTGGGTCTTGTGATCTTTGGCATTGCCGCCGCCTGCATTCGCCACCGCAGGGCGGGCGCACCCGCCGGGCTGGCCAGCTTCGCGGCGGGATTCGTGGTGTTGCAGGCGGCTTTCGGTGCCTGGACCGTCACCCTTTCCCTCTGGCCCCAGGTCGTAGCGGCTCACCTGCTGGGCGGCTTTACCACCTTCTGCCTCATGTTTCTGCTGTTCAGGCGTCTTGAAGGTCGAACGGGCCATGACGATCTGCCTCCGGAACCCCGGGCCCGTGTCCTGGCCATGCGGCCCTGGCTTTATGGCGGGCTGGTTCTACTGGTCCTGCAGATTGCACTCGGGGCGTGGACGGCCGCCAACTATGCCGCGGTTGCCTGCACCGACCTGCCAACCTGCCAGGGCGCGCTCTGGCCTGAGATGGATTTCGCTGAGGGGTTCAATTTCTTCCAGTCCGTTGGGCCCAACTACCTGGGTGGTCAACTGGGCAACGACGCGCGCGTGGCCATCCACCAGAGTCATCGCATCGGAGCACTGGTGGTTCTGGTGACCCTTGGTACGTTATTCTTGGCAGTGATCCGAAGAGCACGGGGATCCGCCCTCGCCGGCGCTGCCGGTGCTGGGCTCGCGCTGCTCCTGGTGCAGGTTGCTCTGGGTGTTCTCAACATTCTCCTCCAGGTTCCGCTGGCGATCGCCATGGCCCACAACGCATTCGGGGCCTTTCTCCTGCTGGGTCTCGTCAATCTCCTCGTGCGGGTGGAAAGACTGCGCGTCGCGCCCTCGAATCCGTGAGTACCGGAATTTCCTATGAGTGACAATACCGCATCCGCGAAACGAGCCATTACATGGCGCGACTATCTTGAGCTGACCAAGCCGAAGGTAGTCGCACTGATGCTGATGACCGTCATCATCGGCATGCTGGTCGCTGAGCCCGGGCTGCCGTCTCTGGCCACCGTTTTCTGGGGCAACCTCGGAATTGCCCTGCTTTCCGGCGCCGCTGCCGTCATCAACCATGTTGTGGACCATGAGATCGACGCCCGCATGGCCCGTACACGGCGCCGGCCGGTTGCAACCGGGCGCCTGAGCAACGCCGATGCCCTTGGCTTCAGCGCCACCCTGGGTCTTGCCGGAATGCTGGTGCTTGTCTGGCAGGTGAACATGATCACCGCCTGGCTGACGCTGGCATCGCTGGTGGGCTATGCCATCATCTATACCGTCTTCCTCAAGCGCGCCACCCCCCAGAACATCGTTATCGGCGGGCTTGCTGGTGCCATGCCGCCCCTTCTGGGCTGGACCGCCGTAACCGGAACCGTGGACCCCAATGCCCTGCTGCTGGTGCTGATCATCTTTGCCTGGACGCCGCCCCACTTCTGGGCCCTGGCGATTCATCGCAAGGAGGAATACGCCCAGGTGGATATTCCCATGCTCCCGGTTACCCATGGCAACCGTTTTACCGAACTGCATATCCTGCTCTACACCTTCATGCTGTTCGCCGTGAGCCTGCTGCCCGTAGCGACCGGTATGTCCGGCATGATCTATCTGGTCGGCGCCACCCTGCTCGGGCTGCGTTTCCTGCAGTACGCGTTTCGGCTGTGGTGGGGGGATGACCGGCGTGTTGCGCTGGATACGTTCAAGTATTCCATCACCTACCTGATGCTGCTGTTTGTCGTCCTGCTGGTTGACCACTTTGTCCGCTTCCCGGAGATCTGATGTCCCAGAACCGCAACATCGCCATTACCGTCATCATCCTTTTCATGGTCGCGGCCGGTGTGATGGCACTGACCATCTACAACGTCTGGCTGGGCTCCCAGTACAGCAGTGGCGGGAATGCCAAGCCCCCTGAGGTGGCTGCGGACAACGTCTACCTTTATGACAAGCCGCGCGCGATTGCTGATTTTTCCCTTGTCGATGAACAGGGCAACACGGTGGATGAGTCCATCCTCCGCGGCCAGTGGACGCTGGCCTTTCTGGGCTTCACCCATTGTCCGGACATCTGCCCGACCACCATGGCAACACTCTCCAAGGCAGACAGCCGCATTTCGGACCGGGCTACGGAGCCCCAGTTCCTTATGATCACTGCGGATCCGGAAAGGGATACACCGGAAGCCCTGAGCCGCTACGTCACTTTCTTCGGGGACGATTTCCGGGGCCTCACAGGAGACCTCGAAACCCTGAGAAGCCTGGCCGCGGATCTCAACGCCACCTTCACCCACAGTACGGATGCCAACGGCAACCCTGTGGTCGAGCACAGCGCCCACCTGTCGATCATCTCCCCGAACGGCCGCCTTGCCGGGCTGATCCAGAAGCCCTTTGACGCCGATACCGTGGCGGACACCTATGAAGCCATCCAGAGCTGGCAACCCGGCAGTCAGTGACTCCAATGCCCCGGTCGGGGCTGCTTGCCGGCTGTGACTTCCGGTCATACAATGACCGCTGGTCACTAAAGGAGTCCGACACCGGTGCGCTATCAGGATGAACTCTTCCAGCAGCGGGAAACCCTGCTGCTGGATACGGCTCTGTCACTGTTCCGCGACAGCGGCTGGGAGCGCGTTACCATCGCCCAGCTCGCCCAGCATGCCGGTGTCGCCAAGGGTACGGTCTACAAGCACTTCAGCAGCAAGGAGAGCATCTATGCCCGCCTTGCCCTGCGTTTCTCCCGTGACTGTCTGGCCCATTACCGTGCCCTGGAGCCGGCCGGAACCCCTCTGAAGAGCATCCGGCGCGTCCTGCACGAAGCCTTTGCCCTGATGCAGGCCCACCCCGTGGATGTCCAGCTGTGTCTGCATTGCGACCGCCCCGAACTCCAGGCCCGCCTGGGAGAAGACGAACGCGCGGCCATGGAGGCTCTGGACCGGGACTACCAGGTGTTGTTCCATGAGCTGGTCCGGGCTGCCATCGAAGCCGGCGAAGTACCGGACAAACCCATTGAGGGCCTGTTCTGGGGCGTGGATGCCATCTTTCAGGGCGTTATGGAACGTATTGCCGCCGGCGGCCTGGGCCCGGAGCGCCATGGGACCCCCAGTCTCGAGGCCTATTTTGAGCATGTGGTGGAATTCATCGTCGCTGGCCTGACAGGGCCGGATCCGGTCCAGGGAAGGGAGGTAGCTCAATGATCAACAGAATCCCCCGGGGGCCGGTGGCAATGGCGATTGCGCTGGTCATCCTTCTGGTGCTCTGGCTGCTCAGCGGGGATGTCCGCCGCAGTGCCAGCAACATGGAGGATCCCTACGAGGAGTCAGAGCCAACCATTTCCCGGGTTGAGGTGAGCGAGCGTCTGGCCACGCCTTTCCAGCCGGAAGTTGTGATCCAGGGCCAGGTTGAGCCCTGGCGCACCGTGGTGATCCGAAGTCGCATCGCAGCACAGTTGGAGAGCCTTGAGCCTCTCGGTGCCGAGCTCGCCAAAGGCGATCGCATCGCCCGGCTTTCCGAGGAGGATCGGGAGGAGCAGCTGGAAAAGGCACGAGCGGAACTGGAGCGTGCCCGTACGGACGTCGAGGCTGCCTCCCGGCTGCGTGGCGCGGATCTGGCCTCCCAGTCCGAGTACCTGGCGCGGCGTGCTGAAATGGCAGCGGCCGGGGCGGAACTGGAACAGGCCCGAATTGCGCTCGATGACCTGACGCCGGAAGCGCCGTTCGACGGCAGCATCAACAGCCATGAAGCCGAGATCGGGGACGAGCTCCAGCCCGGCGACCCCCTTGCGGAGTTGGTGCAGACCCGACGCCTGAAGGTCAGTGGCCGGGTTCCCCAACAGAAGGCCGGAAAACTCGCCAATGGCCAATCCGTGCGGGTGGAGCTGCTTGATGGGCGGGAGCTCAGTGGCAATCTGTCTTTCATTGCCAACTCCGCGCACCCGGAGACCCGAAGCTTCCGCATTGAGGCTGCCGTGCCCAATCCCGACCACTGGCGTGTGGCCGGTTCCAGCGCCACGCTGCGCATCGGCCTGGCGCCGGAACTGGCCACCCGCCTTTCCCCGGCACATCTCAGGCTCAATGATGCGGGCCGTCTGGGTGTCCGCCATGTCTCCGCCGACAACGAAGTGGTGTTCACCCCGGTACGGCTTCTGAGTACCGATGATGATGGCGCCTGGGTGACCGGCCTGCCGCTGCGCACACGACTGATCACCCGCGGCGCTGGTTTTGTCCGTGAAGGTGAGCAGGTCACACCGGTCGCTGCCGGCGGGAACGGGGACTGAGCATGCGCGGCCTCATCAACGCGGCCCTGGACCGCGCACGCACCACCATACTGACCCTGATCTTCCTTGTGGTGGCGGGAATAGTGGCCTTCCAGACCATACCCAGGGAAGCCAATCCCGATATCCCCATCCCCATGATCTACGTCTCAATGGCGCTGGAGGGCGTCAGCCCGGAGGATGGGGAACGGCTGCTGGTCCGCCCGATGGAACAGGAACTGCGCTCGCTGGAAGGTGTCGAGGAGATGAGCTCGACGGCCAGTGAGGGCCATGCTTCGGTCATGCTGGAATTCGACGCCGGCTTTGACGCCGATCAGGCGCTTCAGGATGTGCGCGAAAAGGTGGACATTGCCCGGGCGGATCTTCCTTCGGAAGCCGAGGAGCCGCGCGTGAACGAGGTCAACGTGGGGCTCTTCCCGGTGCTGACCATTGGTCTTTCCGGTCCACTGTCCGAGCCGGAACTGATCCGTATGGCGCGGGATCTCCAGAACGAGATTGAGGGGATTCCGGAAGTTCTGGAAGTGGAGATCGCCGGTGACCGGGAGGACATGGTCGAGGTGGTCGTGGATCCGCAGGTTCTGGACAGCTACGGGATCGACTACGCCACCCTGGGTAACCGGGTGGCCCGCAACAACCAGCTGGTGGCGGCCGGCAGTCTGGATACCGGCGCCGGCCGCATGGCCCTCAAGGTGCCCGGGGTGGTCGAGACCCTGGAGGATGTCATGTCCATGCCCCTGAAGGTGGCGGATGATTCCGTGGTCACCTTCGGGGACGTGGCCACCCTCCAGCGCACCTTCAAGGATCCGGAGGGTTTTGCGCGCATCAACGGCGAACCTGCAGTGGTCCTGGAAATCTCCAAGCGCACAGGCGCCAACATCATCGAGACTGTCCAGAAGGTCCAGCACCTGATGGATCAGGCGCGCGAGCGGCTGCCCGATGCGGTGCGGATCACCACCATCATGGACCAGTCGGACGAGGTCAATGACATCCTTTCCGACCTGCTCAACAACGTCCTGACGGCCATCGTGCTGGTGCTGGTCATCGTGGTGGCCGTCATGGGCCCACGTTCGGCGCTGCTGGTGGGCCTGACCATTCCAGGTGCCTTCCTTTCGGGTATCCTCCTGATCTGGCTGCTGGGCTATACCCTCAATATTGTGGTTTTGTTCAGCCTGATCCTGGTCGCCGGCATGCTGGTGGACGGCGCCATCGTGGTGTCGGAACTGGCGGACCGGAACCGCCTGTCGGGCATGCCACCGCGCGAGGCCTGGGCCGAGGCCGCCATCCGCATGGCCTGGCCGGTCATCGCCTCGACGGCCACCACCCTGGCGGTGTTCATCCCGCTGCTGTTCTGGCCCGGGGTGGTGGGCGAATTCATGAAGTTCCTGCCGATCACGGTGATCCTCTGTCTGCTCATGTCACTGGTCATGGCACTGATCTTCCTGCCCATACTGGGTGGGGTCAGTGGCGGGCGCGCGAAAGGCGGCGATAACCGGCCGAGCCGTTTTGGTCGGGCGTATCGGCGGCTGCTGGACCGCTCCCTGACCTGGCCCGGCCGTACCCTTCTGCTGCTCCTGGTGGCCATGGCTGGCATCTATGGCGCCTATGGGGCCTTCAATCATGGCGTTGAGTTCTTTCCGGACGTGGAGCCGGATTCCGCCCAGGTGCACATCCGGGCCCGTGGCGACCTGTCCGTGTACGAACGCGACGCCATTGTCCGGGAAGTGGAGAAACGGATGTACGGGCTCCGGGAGGTCGAGGCGCTGTACGCCCGTTCCCGGGCCAGCGCCGGGGACCAGATGGCACCCGATGTGATTGGCACCATCCAGTTCCAGCTGGTCGACTGGGAGAAGCGCCGCCCGGCCAGCCGTATCCTGGCGGATCTGCAGGAGCGCACCCGGGATATTCCAGGCATCAAGCTGGAATTCCGGCAGCAGCAACAGGGGCCCGGCCAGGGCAAGCCCGTGGAGCTTCAGGTGCGCGGTGTGGGTGAACAGAAGCTGGATACGGCCACGGATCGGATAAGAGCGACCATGGAGGAAGTGGGCGGTTTCGTGGATGTTGAGGATGACCGCAGCCTGCCCGGCATCGAGTGGCAGATCGACGTGGACCGTGAGGCTGCATCGCGCTTCGGGGCCGATGTGGTCAGCGTGGGCAATGTGGTCCGGCTGGTGACCAACGGCCTGGTACTGTCCACCTACCGGCCGGAGGGCGTGCGGGATGAGGTGGATATCCTGGTGCGGCTGCCGGAGCTGTGGCGCAACCTGGACCAGTTCGAGCGTCTGACCCTGCACACGGAAGGCGGCCAGGTGCCGATCACCAACTTCATGGACCTTGAGCCGGCGCCCAAGACGGGCGTGATCAAGCGCGTGGACGGCCAGCGGGCCATCACCATCAAGGCGGATGTGGCCTCCGGCGAGCAGGTTACGGAGCGGCTGGAGACGCTGCAGTCGGCCATGCCGTCACTTCCGGACGGTATCCGCATCGAAGTGGCCGGTGAGAACGAGGATCAGCAGGAGTCGGCCCGTTTCCTGAGCACCGCGTTCGCGGTCGCCCTGTTCCTGATGTTCACCATCATGGTGACCCAGTTCAACAGCCTCTATCAGGCGGTTCTGGTTCTCTCCGCGATTGTGCTGTCCACGGCCGGCGTGCTGCTGGGGCTGCTGCTCAATGCCCAGCCCTTTGGCGTGGTGATGGTGGGTATGGGCATCATTGCGCTGGCCGGCATTGTGGTGAACAACAACATCGTGCTGATCGACACCTTCAATGTGATGCGCGGGGAGGGCCTGTCACCCTATGAGGCCGCCCTTGAGACTGGATGCCTGCGTCTGCGGCCGGTCCTTCTGACGGCCGTGACCACAATACTGGGCCTGATGCCCATGGTGCTGGGTGTGAACGTGGACCTGCTCACCCCCGCGCTGGGCATCAACGCCCCGTCCACCCAGTGGTGGACCCAGCTTTCCAGCGCCATTGCAGGCGGTCTGGCCTTTGCCACCGTGCTTACGCTGCTGGTTACCCCGATTCTGCTGTTGCTGGGTGAGCGTTGGCTGCCCGGCAGAGGAGGTAAGAGTGACACCTGAAACCCGGTACATCGAAAGCAATGGTCTGACGTTCTGCGTGGAGGAACGGGGGGACCCGGAGGGACCACCTCTGTTATTGATCATGGGTCTGGGGGCACAGATGACTCTGTGGCCGGAAGCCATGCTGGAGCGCTACGCTCGCGCGGGTTTCCGGGTGATCCGGTACGATAACCGGGACATCGGTCTTTCCTCGGAGATAGAGGCGTCGGTGGACGGCCATCCCGTGATGGCCATGGCCCGGTTCCGGATGGGCCTGAAGCTGGACGCGCCCTATACCCTTCATGATCATGTCCGCGACGCCGTGGGGCTGATGGATGCCCTCGGCATCCAGAGTGCCCACGTCAAGGGGGTCTCCATGGGGGGCATGATCGGCCAGCTGCTGGCGGCGACCCATCCCCGGCGGGTGCGCAGTCTGGCGCTGGTCATGACGTCCAACAACAGTCCGCGCATGCCCCTGCCCAAACCGGAGGTGATCTGGTGGCTCCAGGGTGGCGGCGTCAAAGGCCATGACGAGGAGGCGGCCGTCGCCCGGGGGCTGGGACTCTGGAAGCGGATCCAGAGCCCGGCGTACCCGCGCGACCTGGTGGAGACGGAACGCCACATCCGTGCCGACTACCATCGCAGCTACCGGCCCAGGGGGATACTGCGCCAGATGCGGGCCATCCTCGCCACTGGTGATCTCTCGGACTACAGTCGCCGCATCCACGCGCCCACCCTGATCCTGCATGGCACCGCGGATCCCCTGATCCGGCCCCAGGCCGCACGCCGGTTGCACCGGCTGATACCGGGGGTGCGTCTGGCCTGGATCCGGGGCATGGGCCATGACCTTCCGGATGAACTGGTCAACCGGATCGTGGACCAGACCATCGCCCTCACGCGCCGGGCTGACGAGCCCCACTGACGCCGGTGTTCAGCCGCGGCGCGGCTTGAAGGCGTTCGCGCCCATGGCAGCGAAGGTGTTGGCGACGGTGATCCAGGGGCTGAGCCCGGGTTTCGGCTTTTTGCCGTCCGCATGTCGGGCGAGCTGGGACTCGTAATAGGTGATGTCCAGCATCAGTGCCTTGTCGAGCCCCTTGAAGCCGGTGGACGGCCGCTTGATGGCCAGCTTAGCCTGAGGGTTGCTGAGCAGGGTGCGTGGCAGCTCCGGGTCCACGGCCATCGGGCGGGCCAGACCGATGAAATCGGTAGCACCGGAGTCCAGCGCCTGCTGCATGGCGGTGGCGGAACGGAAGCCGCCGGTGACCATCAGCGGGACGTCCGTGTGGCGGCGGACCGCGTCCGCGTAATCCAGGAAGTAGGCTTCACGGGCGTTTTCCTTCTTGGCCTTGAACCCGGTCATGGCGGGTGCCTCATAGGTGCCGCCGGAAATCTCGATGAGATCGATGCCGGCCTCGGTCAGTGCCCGCACCACATCCATGGATTCCTCTTCGCTGAAGCCGTCCTTCATGAAATCCGCCGAGTTGAGCTTGATGCCAACCGGAAAGTCCGGGCCCACCACCTCACGGATGGCCTCATGAACGGCCAGCACGAAGCGGCGGCGGTTCTCCGGTGAGCCACCCCATTCATCGTCACGCTGGTTGTGGCGCGGAGAGAGGAACTGGCTCACCAGGTAGCCGTGGGCGCCGTGGATCTGGACCCCCGAGAAGCCGGTTTCCTTTGCAAGATGCGCGGAACGGGCGAACTGGCCGATGATGGCCTGGATCTCATCCCCTTCCAGGGCCCGGGGTGTGGCGAACATCTTCTCCAGCCCGCCTCCCAGGGGCACCGCGGAAGGCGCTACCGGCTGGCTGTTCAGGAACTTCGGGATCTGTTTGCCGGGATGGTTGAGCTGCATCCATACCTGGGTGGCGTTGGCCTGGCCCTGTTCGGCCCAGTTCCGGAAGGCGTCCAGGTCGGACTGTTCGTCCAGCACCACGTTCTTCGGTTCGCCCAGTGCGTTGCGGTCGATCATGACGTTGCCGGTCATGGACAGACCGATGCCGCCGTCCGCCCAGGCCCGGTACAGGCGGGCGAGCCGTTCATCCGGGTCGTGCCGGGCGTTGCCCAGCTGCTCGCTCATGGCGGATTTGATCAGGCGGTTCTTGATGGGGCGGCCGCGCTGCAGTGTTTTTTCGTCATTCAGTGTGGGTGTTGCCATGGAACGGATACTCCATAAAAGGGATTGGGATCGGAAATCAGGGGGCGGGGGCCATCAGGCGGTCCAGGAGCCAGTCCAGATCCGCGCGCAGCAGATCGGCCTGGCCCTCGAGCTTCATGCGCAGGATGCCGCCCTCCCAGTGGTTCCAGAAGATGTCGGTCAGGGCGCTGGCGGGAATGTCGTCGCGGAACTCGCCAAGGCGCTGGCCCTGTTCCACCAGTGGCACAAACCGTTCCCGCCAGTCGCGGTAACCTTTCTGAAGGGCCTGCTGGCACTGCTGGCTGGCAGCGCCGATTTCGGCGGCCAGGTTGCCCAGCAGGCAGCCCCGGATGCAGCCCCGGCGTTCAAACTCGGTGATCATCAGCCCGTACATCTGGCGGATGGTCTCGCGGGCGGAGTCGCGGGGCTGGTCCAGGTGGCGGTCCATCAGCGCCAGCAGATCCTCGGTGTAATCCTCGATGATCTCGGCGGTGAAGCCTTCCTTGCTGCTGAAGTAGTGATAGAAGGACCCCTTGGGGACCTGGACCCGGTCCAGGATCTCCTTGATACCGGTGCCGTGGTACCCCTGCTCGGACAGCAGGTGAACACCTGCTTCAAGGAGTTCCTGGCGGAGGTTGGGATTGCGCTGGGCTCTGGACATGATGATTGACTTTCTGTGCCAATTAGACCGGTCGTCTACTCGATGTTTTGAACATTATCTGTTCTCCGGAGGGAGGTCAAATCCTCGTGTGAACGGGGTGGATCAGTGATAATGCCGTTTTCCGTCCACAGGAGGTTCAGTGAATGGCTCAGAGTGCCAGCGACCTGAAGCGCCGACTCGACGCGCTGCACCGTAACCGCCTCTTTGAGGGCGCGGTGATCAGCATCATCATCGTCTCCGCCCTGCTCATTGGCGCCCGCACCTACGAGGGCGTCAGTCGATTCGACCAGGTGATGGGGGTACTGGACTGGGCGGTGACGGTCTTCTTCCTGATCGAGATCCTGATCCGGATGGCGGCGGAGGAGCGCCTGCGGGACTTCTTCCGTGAGCGCTGGAATGTCTTCGATTTCATCATTGTGGTGGCAAGCCTGATCCCCATCGACGACTCGGAAATGGTGCTGCTGGCACGCCTGCTGCGCATCTTCCGGGTCCTGCGCCTGGTGTCGCTGATCCCGGAGCTGCGGATCCTGATGGGGTCGCTGTTCAAGGCCATCCCGCGCATGGGTTACGTGGTGTTGCTGATGTTCATCATCTTCTACATCTACGGTGCCTTTGGCAGCTTCCTGTTCGGCCACATCAATGATTTCCTCTGGGGCAACATCGCCCGCTCCATGCTGACGCTGTTCCGCATCGCCACTTTCGAGGACTGGACGGATGTGATGTATGAGACCCAGGAAGTGTACTCCCTGAGCTGGATCTATTATCTGAGCTTCCTGTTCCTCACGGCGTTCATTTTCCTGAATATGATGATCGGTATCGTGCTGCAGGTGATGGAAAAGGAAAGCCAGCGTGTGGACGAGGAGAACGGTGAGGGCGAGGCCGTGGAGGTGCACCGGATCCATGAGCACATGCAGGAGCTCCAGCAGCAGCTCGATCGCATCGAGACCAGCCTGGAGCGCAGGGACGGCACGCGCAGAGGCTGATTCCGTGCCATACTGGAATGTTACATTGAACAAGGGAACGGCAGGAGGGAGCAGCTCCGATGAACGAATGGCTCAGGAAACGGCTTCACAGCAGTCGCATCCCGGGGGATCTGGATACGGTCACAACCGTGGACAGGGACGGGGAGCAGAACGCCGCCGAAGCGGGTGTGAGCAGCGAGTCCGTTGAGGCCGTCTGGGAGAGGGTGGCCGCGCTGTATCGTACCGGGACCCATCCGGGCCTTCAGATCACGCTGCGCCACCGGGGCCAGCTTCTTCTAAACCGGGCCCTTGGCCATGCCCAGGGCAATGGGCCCGAGGATCGCCCCGATGGGCCCCGGGTGCCCATGACAACGGAGACACCCGTCTGCTATTTCTCCGCTTCCAAGGCCGTGACCGCCCTGCTCGTTCACATGCTGGCGGAGGATGGGCTCATCAATCTGCTGGACCCGGTCAGCTTCTACTGCCCGGAATTCGCCCGCAACGGCAAGAAGCACATCACCATCCACCAGATCCTGTCCCATCGCGGAGGCATCCCGGGTCTGCCCAAGGACACACCCATCGATGCGCTCTGGGACGAGCGCTACATCTGGAAGCTGCTGTGCGATGCCCGGCCCATAGAGGCGGACGGCAGCACGGTTGCCTACCATGCCATCACGGGTGGTTACGTCCTGGGGGAAGTGGTTCGGCGGGTCACCGGGGAAAGCATTGATAGCCTGCTGGACAAGCGCCTGCGCCAGCCCATGGGCATGCGCTTCTTCACCTACGGCATTGACCATGACAACCTGCTGGATCTGGCCTGGAACTACGCCACAGGCCCCAAACTGGTGTTTCCGGTGTCCTGGATCGTACGCCGGGCCCTGGGTGGCGACATCAATACCGTGGCCGAGGTCAGCAATGATCCGCGCTTCCAGGAGGCGGTCATCCCCGCCGGCAACCTGTGCGGCACCGCCGAGGAGATGGGGCGCTTCTTCCAGATGATGCTCAATGGGGGCACCTGGAACGGTAAGCGCATCTGCGACCGCCAGACGGTCATCCGCGCGGTGCAGGCCTACGGCCGCATGCAGATTGACCGCACCATGATGATTCCCATGCGCTTCAGCGCCGGCTTCATGCTGGGGGCGGATCCGGTGGGGCTCTGGGGGCCGCAGTCGGGCGAGGCCTTCGGCCATGTGGGCCTGATCAACAAATGGTGCTGGGCCGACCCGAGCCGCGACATCAGCGTGTCGCTGATCAATACCGGCATTCCCATCGTGGGGCATCATCTGCCGGTGCTGGCGGGTTTCGTGAATCAGGTGTGCAGCAGTTTCCCCGTACTGGAGGAATCGGAGCGGCCGCTGGGAGTCGTTCAGGGTGCTCCGGGCGCGACCTGAACGCTTGTGTAAAATGGTGAAAGCCTGTTCACATCTTATTGCAATCCGATGTCAGTCGGGGCAGAATGCGCAAAAAGTAGTCAGTATAACCAGGCAGGGACGGGTTATTACGATGCGCAGCGAACAACAGGATGTGATGAGGGCTGATACCGATATCGCCCTGGATCAGTTCGAGAGTGTCCACGACCATCTTCATCAGCGGCTCTGCAGTGAACTTCGGTCACTGCAGGAACGGGTGGATGCCCTTCGGGAATCACCCACCGCGCACAGCGCCAGCATTGTCAGCACCTACGAGCGCCTGATCCGCAAGAAGCGGGCCTTCATGGAGCAGTGGGGTATGGATACGGGGTGCAGCCGGCGGTGAGCCCGCACGGCTGCTCAGTTCCGGACCTGCTCAACGGTTGGGTCAGCTGACTTATAGGTGAAAGATTTCTCCGCGTTGAAGTCTGTGGGATCACTGATGCTGGGACACGCTTCCGAGGCCAGTTCCACGGTTATACGATCCTGCGAGGTGCTGTCCGAGTAGTCAGCCGTAACCCGCACGCACTTTGCCCTGTCGATTCCAGAATCATAGCCAGAGAAATCCGTGGTTCCTTCCTCAGAACTCCAGGACCAGCGGTCGGTCTGACTGCGGTCATCACCCCGGTCGTCCTGTGTGTTCTCAAGGAAGGATTCGAAGATCACCGAGTCTGGATCTCCTCCGTCATTACCTGAATCCCCGGAACTCTCCTCTTCGTTCACGGTTTCCTCGAAGTCCGCGTTGAAACCGGCGATCAACTTGCTTGGCTGTTTGAATCCGGATGAGGGCCCGATGCCCTGAAATGCCTGGTTGGGGTAGAGCGTGAATACAAAGCTTTCCGGTGTGAAAGCCACGCGCGCGACGTTGGGACCAAAGGGCGTGGGATCCGTCAGTGGTTCCGGGTTGTGAGCGTAGTTCACTCCCAGCTCCCATGTTTCCCGCTCGTCTTCGGGGACCTCTGTTTCCGTGACTTTCAGTGTGTTGACCCTGATGCTGCCGGGGGCGTCCTCGCGAACGCAGTTCGCCATGGCATCCCGGGCGGTCTGGAGGGGGGCGACATTGCCGGAGGCGATCATGGCTTCCAGAAGGTCAAAGCCGTTTCTCACCTGGTTGTAGTCCGGCAGGTTGTCTTTGTTGAACCCTATGAATTTTTCAGTCTCTTTTTTGAAGAAATCATAGGCTTCCGTTGCCTGATTCTGGTTCTCCGTCCCGTCAGCCGGTTCTGCAATCCTTGCGAACTGGCGGAACAGCGTCTTTTCAAGGTTCGCGCCAGCGGGATTGGTGTTCTGATCCTTATCGATGGTCAGCGACCCGTACTGCACTTGCGACGGATCCTCGAAGGTGAAGCCATCCGTGCAGGACCCCGGGCCGCCCCCGGAGGAGCCGGTGTCAAGCTCACAGCCGGTGAGCCCGGCGCTCAGCAGAACGGCCAGAGACGCCGCATACGCTCTGAAACACAGGCGCGTTTTCATCAATCCACTCCAGCGACCATACTGTTCCGGTGAATGCACATTTACAGCATAATGCGCGATTGCTTTCCCCGCGTCCGGAGAGATCACAGTTTTGAACGCCAGATTGCCCGCACATCCCCGGTATGCCTGGCTGCTCCTTGCGCTGGCGGTGCTGTGCCCTGTTGTGGTGTCCGGGGCCAGCGCGCAGGAAGCCGGGAGCTGCCTGGCGGGCCCCGTGGAGATCCGTGACGGGGAGGAGCACCACAATATCGGCAGCTGCTTCCGTTATCTCCAGGACGAGGCCCACGAATACAGCCTGGAGGATGTGATCGCCGGCAATACGCCGGAGTTCAATGAGCACACTGTAGGGGTGCTCAACTACGGCTATACCGAGTCGGTATTCTGGATCAAGCGCGACCTTGTCTACCGTAACGGCAGTCACCCGGTGGCCGACTGGGTGGTGGAACTGGTGCTGCCGCTGGTGGATCAGGCGGACCTGTACCTGGTCAATGAACAGGACGAGGTGGTGACGCGGCAGCAGCACCGCTATTCGGATGAGTGGTCCGAGCGGGAATTCGCGGTGCCCAACCCGTCCTTCCGTCTGAACCTCGCGCCCGGGGAACGCTATACGCTGCTTCTGCGCGTGGAAACCCGAAACACCATGCGCCTGCCCCTGAACCTGTGGGAGCTGGACAGCTACCTGGGCAAGGTCGCGGTGGATGAGTGGATCCAGGGGCTGTTCATGGGGGCGCTGTTCGCCCTCCTGGCCTATAACTTCTTCGTCACCCTGGTGGTGCGCGAACCGGGCTACATCTACTACACCACCTACATCCTGTTCGCCATGCTGTTCGTGATGACCGAACAGGTGCATGGCATGCAGGTGTTCGGCGGGCTCCAGTCCTGGCTCCACAAGGAGTACCTGCACATCTACATCCAGCTGAGCTGGATCTTCGGCACCATGATGGCGCGGGAACTGCTGGATACCCGCAACCGCGCCGCCCACCTGGACCAGGTGCTGAAGCTCTGCCTGTACGCGGCCATTACCACGCTGGTGATCAGCCTCTTTCACGACTACCACGTGGCGATGGAATGGACCGTGGTCGGCTCCGTGGGCCTGGCGGTGGTGATCATCGCGCTCAGTTACTGGGCCTGGCGCAATGAGCTGCCCAGCGCCGGGATCTACTTTGTTTCCTGGCTGTGCACCCTGGTCGGCGTGGGCTTCTACGGCACCGCCGTGATGGGGTATTACCCGCTCAACAGTTTCACCAGCCACGCCCCCCAGATCGGGTTCGTGGCCCAGAACATCCTGCTGTCACTGGCGTTCGCCAACCGCATCAAGATCGTCCAGCGCGAGGCCCTGGAGTGGAACCAGCAGGCGGTGGCCAATCTCCACCGCTACCGCGCTCTGTTCGAGAATGCCATGGAAGGGATCTTCCAGATGTCGACCAGCTGCCGGTTCCTGGACGCCAATCCCTCCATGGCGCGAATCCTGGGCTACAGTACCGTCGAAAGCCTGATCAATGGCGTTCCGGATGCGCTGCGGGCCTGCTTCTCCCAGTCGAGTGTCCGCCACTGGGTGATCCGGCAGCTGGAGAAGGAGGGCGAAGTACACGGGGTTGAAGGCACCTTCGAGACCTGTCAGGGCGAGGAACGCTGGGCCAATATCTCCATCCGGACCATCTATACCGAGGACGGCGAGCCCAGCCACCTTGAGGGCACCTTCGTGGATGTGACCGAGCGGCGCCAGCGCCACGAGGTTGAGAAGGAGCGCGAGAACGAACGACTGGAGAAGGAGATCGCCCGCAACTCGGCCGCCGCCAAGAGCCAGTTCCTGGCGAACATGAGCCACGAGATCCGCACACCTCTGGCGGCGATCATCGGCTATGGTGAAACCCTCATGGAACCGGATCTCAGCGAGTCCGAGAAACGCGGCAGTGCCGAGACCGTGGTCCGTTCAGGGCGTCACCTTCTCGACCTGATCAACGACATTCTCGACCATTCCAAGATCGATGCGAACAAACTTGAGGTGGAGCGCCTGAACGTCAACCTCCCGGAACTGCTGGACGAGGTGCGTGCCTTCTTCACCCCCAGGGCCCGGGAGAAGGGGCTCGAGTTTTTCATCCAGTGCGAGTACCCGCTGCCGGAGATCATCCGCACGGATCCGACACGTTTCCGCCAGATCCTGATCAACCTGTGCGGTAATGCGCTCAAGTTCACCGATAAGGGCAGTATCCACATCGCGATCCGCTGCGACCGGGAGCAGGAAAAGCTGCATGCCAGGGTGGTGGATACTGGCATCGGTATGAAGCCGGAGCAGATGGAGCGCCTGTTCGACCCCTTCGCCCAGGGTGCCGCCGCCACCGCTCGCCAGTACGGGGGAACGGGGTTGGGCCTGAGCATCTCCCGGCATCTCGCCGAGTTGCTGGGCGGTGATATCAGGGTGGACAGTGTCTATGGCGAGGGCAGTGAGTTTGAGGTCACGATCGACAGCGGGCCACTGGACGGTGTCCACATGATCCGTGACGCCTCGGAGATGACCCAGCGCCGTCGCCAGCTGCCCATGCTGCATGCACCCCACCTGAGTGGCCGCATCCTGGTGGCGGAGGACAACGAGGTGAACCGCAAACTGGTGGATCTGCTCATCACCCGCACCGGGGCCGAGGTGGCCCATGTGGGCAATGGGGCCGAGGCGCTGGAGCGGGCGAGCAGCGAAGCATGGGATCTGATCCTGATGGACATCCAGATGCCGGTGATGAATGGCCGGGATGCCACCCGGGCCATCCGGGAAGCCGGTATCAACACACCGGTCGTTGCCCTGACGGCCAATGTCATGGCGGAGGATCTGCAGGACTATCAGGAAGCCGGCTGTGACGATTATCTGGCCAAGCCCATCGACAAGCGGCGTTTCTACGAGACACTGGCCCGTTACCTGCGGGTGCGCAGTGAGGCCAGGACAGAGGTGGTGCAACAGTATCAGGGCACAGTGCTGGTAGCGGAAGACAACGAGGACAACCGCCGCCTGGTCGAGCGCCTTCTGGCGCGCTTCGGGGTGACGGTGCTGTCGGTGGATACGGGGTCCGCGGCGGTGTCCACCGCCATGAGCGAAACGGTCCACCTGGTGCTGATGGACAGCCACATGCCGGAGATGGACGGCCCGGAGGCGACCCGGATGTTGCGCCAGACCGGTTTCCGGCGGCCGATCATTGCCTTCACCGCGGGCGATGAGTCGGAAGTGGATGACCTCCAGAAAGCGGGCTGCGACGGCGTTCTGCACAAACCCATTGATTCCGGGCAGCTGCGGGTGCTGCTGCAGAAACACTTGGGGGGTGGGGAATCGGCGGAGGCTGAATCAGAGTCGGGAACGGATCCGGATATCCAGCACCTGGTGGATCAGTTCCTGGATGGACTGCCGGAGCGGCTCGACACCATGGAGCAGGCGATCCGGGATGAGCACTGGATGGATCTGCAGCGCCAGGTCCATCAGATCAAGGGAACGGCGGGCGCCATGGGGTACCCGCTGATTACGGAGAAGGCGGCCGAAGTGGAACGCGCCCTCAAGAACCAGGACGTGACCCATGCGGTCAACCTCTATCCGGAGCTGGCCGGCCTTATCCGGCAGGCTCTGGAGGGGCGGGACAGTCAACAGTAACAGGATGATGCCATGAACCATCTTCCGGACCATCGTACGAACCACGAAACCGTCAACATGATGTACGGGACCTACGCGGATGTGATCTTCATTCTCTTCCCGTTTGCCGTGATCGCCCTGACCCGGGCCTGGCATGGCCATCCGGAAGCCACGCTCACGGCGCCGGATCTTTCCATTGCCGCGGCCATTCTGGGGGGGCTGGCTCTGGGCAAGTTCGTGCTCGGGCTGATCACCGATCACAGTCTGAGCCATTTCCGTGAGCGCATCGTGTTCTTTCTGGCACTGACCCTGCTGCTGGTGCTCGGGCCGGCCATTCTGATGCTGCTCCTGATCACCACCAGTGAGGAGGTGCCGCGGATGGTTGTGTTTGTCCAGCCGATACTGCTGATCGTCGCCATCTCGCTCTATACCACCGCGATCAGTATCAGCAATCTCCTGACACGCCCGGACCCGGTCCTTTTCGGTAGTGAGGACCCGGATCAGGGTGACACCGAGGGCGAGCGCGAGCTGGAACTTCCCGCCAGGGACGGAGAAAGTCAGAGAATGTCACGCGATGAGGCGTAAGGGTGCACGCCTGCTATAGTTGAGAGGCTGGAGAACAATCGAGAGGATCCAATGACGAATCTCAACGTGCTTGTTGTTGAGGACGAACCCACCATGCGCCAGATGCTCACCGAGATGCTCTATGCCGTCGGTGTGAGCAGGGTGGTTGAAGCGGATGATGCGGCATCCGGGGTGGAGGCCTTCAATGGAGACAGTTTCCAGATCGTGATGCTGGACCTTGGCCTGCCGGATCGTGATGGCCATGAGGTGATGAAGGAGATCAAGGCGGCGAATCGGCAGCAGCATGTGGTGCTGGTTACGGCCGATGATTCCATCGACAGCATTCAGCGGGCGATCACCGCCGGCGCCAATGGTTATGTGGTCAAACCCTATTCCCGTGAAAAGATCCAGGATGTGGTCAACAACTACATGATGATCCACAACAGCGGCGCCTGAGCCGCTGTTGTGCGCCCTCCTTCCTCTCAGGCCACCTGTTTCTGGATCCAGGAGTTGTACCGGGCTGCAAGCGAGCGGATGTAGCGGCTTTCCGCCTCGCTCGGTGTACCCAGAACACCATGGAAGATCCAACCGCGCTCATACAGAGCCAGAACCGAGCGTTCATCCTCCAGGTTCACGCGCTGGTTGAGGCGCTTGCAGATGGCGTCCAGGAACGGCAGACGCCCGGGGCGGCGGATACGGTTGCTGTTGTGATTCGCTTTCTGGCTCATGGGACCCCTCCTGTCCGCGTTGCTCGGATTCAATACAACGAAAAAGCCCGGAGGCGGTCACCTCCGGGCTATCGGACAGGGCATCAGCCCGACCGACCGGAGGCGACCCCGCAGGGCTCCCTCCGGCCTTGCATACCGTTCAGGAGCCCGCGGTCGTCAGCGGGTGCTTTCGTGTCGTAATGGATGTCACCCCCACGGGGTTACCACCTGTTGTCATGGTATAAGTGCCTTCTGACTCCATACCCTCAGTGTATCCCGGAACCGGGCTTTTTCAAGAGCGGCTGCGGGTAGTCCCTACAGAGCCTCCGTAATCCGCTCATGGTTGATAGAATGGGCACCAGGCCAACCGCACGGGAATCCCAATGAGCCGTATTGTTGTCATCTATTCAGGAGGCATGGACTCCTACACGCTGCTGCACCGGGCGCTGGCGGAGGGCTGGCACGTGCATGCCCTGTCCTTTGACTACGGCCAGCGCCATGCCCGGGAACTCGACTGTGCCCGGGCCGTCACCCGGGAGCTCGGGATTGATCACGAAGTGGTCGACATCACCAGTATCCAGAGTCTGCTGGCCGGTTCCGCGCTGACCGATTCAGAACCCGTGCCGGAGGGGCATTACGAGGAAGCCACCATGAAGGCTACTGTGGTGCCCAACCGCAACATGATCCTGCTGTCGCTGGCCATCGGCCATGCGGTGAGTCGCGGCGCCGAGGCGGTCTGGTACGGGGCCCATGGCGGTGATCATGCCATCTATCCCGACTGCCGGCCTGAGTTCATCGAGCAGATGGACCGGGTTGCCCGCGTGGCCAACTACGAAGCTGTACGCGTGGCGGCACCCTTCATGCACTTCACCAAGGGTCAGATCCTGGGTGAGGGGCTCGCCATGGACCTGGACTACAGCCGTACCTGGACCTGTTACAACGGCCGGACCCGGGCCTGCGGCCGTTGCGGGGCCTGCACGGAACGGCTCGAGGCCTTCGCCGCCCACGGCGTCACAGATCCCCTGCCCTATGAGGATGCGCACTGATGTACCGGATCAAGGAAGCCTTCACCACCCTCCAGGGGGAGGGGCTTCAGGCAGGGCGGGTTGCCGTTTTCTGCCGCTTCAGCAAGTGCAACCTCTGGACTGGCCGGGAAAAGGACCGGGCCACGGCCGTGTGCCAGTTCTGCGATACGGATTTTGTGGGGACCGATGGGCCCAATGGGGGCGTATTCGAGACGCCTGAAGAGCTCGTGGACCATATCGCGTCTCTCTGGCCGGGCTCCGGAAGCATTGAGGAATCCCCCATGGTGGTGTGTACCGGCGGCGAACCCTTGTTGCAGCTGGATGGGGCCCTCCTGGAGGCATTCCACCAGCGCCATTTCTTCGTGGCGGTGGAGACCAACGGCACGCTGGATGCCCCGGATGGCATCGACTGGCTCTGCGTCAGCCCCAAGGCGGGTACCGGTATCCGTATCAGGCGCTGTGATGAACTGAAACTGGTGTATCCCCAGCAGGGCCAGGATCCAGCGGACTATGACGATATCGAGGCGCGGGCACGGTTGCTTTCACCCATGTCATCACCGGATGCGGGGGCGGAGCGGGATCTGGTCCGGGATGCAAGCACGCGTGAGGCCATCCGTTACTGCATGGCGCATCCGCGCTGGCGGCTGAGTGTTCAGATGCACAAGATGGTGGGTATAGAATGAGGGAAGGAAGCCGCCCTGGGGCGGCTTCCCCGTACCGGCTTACTCCTTGCCGGTAGCGCGGTCCAGCATGCGCTTGGCCCGCTCGTTGGCTTCCTCAGCCGACTGCTCGGCATTCTTGGCGCGCTCGAGCGCTTCCTGAGCCAGCTCGTAGGCTTCGTCAGCCCGCGCCTGTGCATCAGCCGCACTGCTGTCAGCACTCTCCGCCGTGCTCATGGCATCGTTTGCTGTGTCCATTGCATCGTCCGCCGTATTCATGGCGTCGTTGTTGGTGCTTGCGCAGCCGCCCAGTGCAACAGCGGTCAGGGTAATTCCTGCGAGCGTCAGCTTTTTCATGATAGTCCCCTTTTTCTTCGGGTTAATATTCGGCGGGACTCAGCGTGAGGAGTCCATGCCGCTTCAAGTGTAGCAAAGTGACGGTTTGTGAAAACCGTTTTCACGGCCTGATTTCAATCGGTGTACCAACGGTAACCCGGCGCCAGATCTCATCCATTGCCCGGTTGTTAACGGCAATGCAGCCATCCGTCCAGTCGAGCCCCTCGAAGGCGAAGTTCCACTTGTCCGCGTCATTGGGCAGTCCGTGGATCATGATGTTACCTCCGGGGTCCTGCCCCCATGCCCGGGCCTTGCGGCGATCCTCGGAGTTGGGGTAGGAGATGTGGATGGAGCGGTAGTAGTCACTCTCGGGATTGCGCCAATCCAGGGTGTACTGGCCCTCCGGGGTACGGTTGTCGCCGGCGAAAAGTTTGTGCCCTTCCGGCTCCTGCCCCAGGGATACCCGGAAACTTTCAATGCGTTTGCCGTCACGGATCAGGTACAGCCTGCGCTCGCTCTTGATCACCAGCACCCGGTCTGCATGGGGTGTGCCGTCACTGATGGCGGTTGCCGGGAAAGACTGGATCAGAGGCAACAGGAACAGCAGAACAGTGGCGGCTGTTATGGATCGACGCATGGTTCTCCCCGTGGGTCTCAGCCTGCGCTGGAACGCTGGTGCTCGGGAATGCCGAGCAGGGCCGGGATCGGTATCAGGGTAATATCACCACCCCGGTAAAGCGTGTCAATCCAGAAACGGTTGGCCGCATGTATCGGCTGGTCGCAGGAGACATGGCCGTGCACCACGCGGGTCACGTGGCGTACCGGGGGAACCAGTGCCGGGGCACGCAGGGCCTGGTTGTAGTCGGACCGGTCCCAGACCAGTTCCTCCCACTGGCCTTCATCCATGGGGACTTCCTGCACGGTACGCCAGTCCGAGGGGGCGGTGGCGTGGATGATGCCCACGGAACCGTTCATGGTTTCCACTGTAAAGGCCAGGGACAGGTGCTGGTGCAGCAGAGTGCCCTGGTAGAGCTGTGCCCCGGAGGGCTGGCGGTGAAACCAGCGCCCCCCGTTGTGCTCGTGCAGCACCCGTGCGCCCGGGTCAGCCAGTGCATCCAGCAGCATCAGTTCGTGGTTGCCGAGTACGCTGAAGAACCAGCGTTCCTCCAGGCGCTCGACCAGGGCGGCACTGTTGTCGCCGCGATCAACAAGGTCCCCAACGGCGAACAGACGGTCGCGCCCGGGGTCGAACCCCTGCTGTTCCAGCCGGTAGTCAAGCCGATCCAGACGGCCGTGAAGATCACTGACCACGAAATCACGGCCACGCTGGTTGCGCCGGAAATAGCGATGCTGTGTCAGGTCGTGCATGATATATGGGTTTCCAGTCTGGTCCTGCAGGATACACCCCAAGCTAGCAGGGAACAGGTTTCAGGCGGAACCCGTTTCAGCCTCATCCCTGACGCGGTAGCCGGCGGCTTCCAGCTGGGTGCGTGTTTGCGCCAACTGGTGTTCCGGAACCAGGCCGTAGGCGCCAGCGCCGGAAGGCAGTGGGACAAAGCCGATGCCGCTGTTGCGCAGATTCTGCGCCACTTCCGGGAGCACCGGATCGCCGGTGCGGATATTGAGGCAGAGCCAGCCGGTGCTGGTGTCGGCGGCCGGCAGCGACAGTGACTCATCACAGATGAGTGACAGAAACCCGGCGGTACGCCCGATCCAGTAATAGGGGGTCCGGAAGACCCCGGCAGGGATCAGGTCGGTGCTTCTGAGCTGGTGGACGGCGAAACGCACGTCCAGAACCAGTACCTCATCGGTCATAGAGGGTTTCTCCGGGTTGCTGAAACAGGCAAATTGGTGCATTGACTCCGTACAGGACGCTCAAGCGCACTACCGGTTCCATTGAAACTGAAACAGCTGCGTTTTGCAGCCATCATCCTTAAAGCCGGGTAAAAAAACAGTCCGGGGAGGACCGATTGACCACCGACCTTCTTCTGTTCATTGGCCTGCTGCTCAGCCTGAGTATCCTGCTCAGTCCGCTGTCGAGCCGGATCGGCATGCCGGTGCTGCTGCTGTTTCTGGCCATCGGCATGCTTGCCGGAGAAGACGGACCGGGGGGGCTGCCGTTCAATGATTTCGGAACCGGTTTTCTGGTAGGCAACCTGGCCCTGGCTATCATACTGCTCGACGGTGGCCTGAGAACGCGGCGCGAGAGCTTCCGGGTAGGGCTGAAACCGGCGCTCAGCCTGGCCACCGTGGGGGTGGCGATCACCGCCGGACTGACAGGGTTGGCTGCATTCTGGCTGTTCGACCTGCCGCTGGCCGTGGCGCTGCTGATGGGGGCGATTGTATCCTCGACGGACGCGGCCGCCGTATTCTCCCTGCTCCAGGGGCGTGGTCTGCATCTGAATGACCGCGTCAGTGCCACCCTGGAAATCGAATCCGGCAGCAACGACCCCATGGCCATCTTCCTGACCCTGGTGCTGCTGTCGTTCATCCAGAGCAGCGGTCAGACACCGCTGCTCGAAAGCCTCTGGCTTCTCGTCCAGCAGTTCGGGCTGGGCGTGGCGGGTGGCCTGCTGGGAGGGCGGCTGCTGGCTGCTCTGATCAACCGGGTACAGCTGGTACCGGCCTTCTATCCGTTGCTGGTGGCCTCCGGTGGCCTGGTGGTGTTTGCCGGCATCAACAGTCTGGGCGGGAGCGGGTTCCTGGCGATCTATCTCAGTGGCGTGGTGCTGGGCAATCGGCGGATCCGTATGCTGCCGGCAGTGCTGCAGATGCACGACGGGCTCGCGTGGCTGGCCCAGATGGCACTGTTCCTGATTCTCGGGCTGCTGGTCACGCCGTCCGAACTGGTGGACCTGCTGATTCCAGGGCTGGTCGTTGCCGCGGTGCTGATCCTGCTGGCCAGGCCCATAGCCGTGCTGGCAACACTCTGGCCCTTCGGCTTCCATGCGCGGGAGAAAGTGTTCATCAGCTGGGTCGGGCTGCGTGGCGCGGTGCCTATTGTTCTGGCACTGTTCCCGGTCATGGCCGGCATCGAGCATGCGCACCTGCTGTTCAACGTGGCGTTCTGCGTGGTTCTGGTGTCACTGCTGGTCCAGGGCACAACCCTGGCGCCCCTGGCCCATCGCCTGCGTCTCGAGGTGCCCTCGGGCCAAGAGCCGCGGCGCCGGCTGCCACTGGATCTGCCCGGCTCCGGCGACCATGAGCTGATGGTCTTTGAGCTGACCGGCGAGCGGTGGCGGGAACCGCTGCCGTTCAGTGAACTGAATCTGCCCCGGCATGTGATCTGCGCTGGCGTCTTCCGTGACTCAGAACTGTTTCACCCGGGCGTGGAAACGGA
Source organism: uncultured Halovibrio sp. (assembly GCF_913056445.1). NCBI lineage: Bacteria > Pseudomonadati > Pseudomonadota > Gammaproteobacteria > Oceanospirillales > Halomonadaceae > Halovibrio > uncultured Halovibrio sp. The sequence goes on along the minus strand of NZ_CAJXMA010000001.1, from coordinate 12,157 downwards.
ACTCGCGGAGGGGGATCTGGTGGCGGTTATGGCCTCACCGGGGCAGCTGGACGAAATGAGCAAACTCTTTGATACCCATCCACGGACCAGTCCACTGGAGGATCGCCAGTTCTTCGGCGAGTTCGTTCTCAACGGCGATGCCACGGTCGGGGACGTGGAACTCTTCTATGGCATCGACATCTCCGGCTATGATCCCGGCGACACACTGTCGGAGTGCTTCCGCCGGGCGCACGGGCATCCGGTGGTGGGTGACAAGCTGCGCATGGGGCCAATCAAACTGGTGGTCAAGGCGGTTTCCGGCGATGCGGTGACCCGGGTCGGCCTGAATCTGCACAGTCGCAGCACCAACGCGCAAATCACGGAGTCATGATGGACGCAGAACACTGGAAACAGGAACTGGGGCTGGCGCCCCATCCGGAAGGCGGCTGGTATCGGCGCTTTTTTGCCAGCCCGATCAATGTGCGCACCGAGCATGGCAGTCGCCCTACCATGACGGCCATCCACTACCTGCTGGAAAAAGGCCAGTACAGCGCCTGGCACCGGCTGCGCAGCCATGAGCTCTGGCACTGGCATGCGGGCGGTCCGGTGCTGGTCCACTGCGCCGATGACAGCGGCATCGCCACCCATAAACTCGGCAGCCAGTCGGAACTGACCCTGACCATTGAGCCCAATACCTGGTTCGCCGCCGAGCCCGCGCCAGAGACCAGCTATGTGCTGGTCAGCTGTACCGTGAGCCCGGGTTTTGACTTCGAGGATTTCGAGTGGGGTGAGCCGGAGACACTGATGGCAGCGTTTCCCGAGGATGAACGGCTGATACGAAGGCTGACGCGATGAGCAGTATTCCCGCACACCTGATTCTGGGGTTCCTGGGGGTGGGCAAGAGCACCGCCATCATGGATCTGATGCAGCGGCGCCCTGAAGGCGAGCGCTGGGCCGTTCTGGTCAATGAGTTCGGGGAAGTGGGCGTGGACGGCGCCCTGATGGAATCCGGAGGGGTCGCGGTGCGCGAGGTGCCTGGCGGCTGCATGTGCTGCGTGGCCGGTCTGCCCATGCAGGTGGCCCTGAACGAGCTGATCCGGCGCGAGAAACCGGACCGGCTTCTGATCGAGCCCACCGGCCTGGGGCACCCGAGCCAGGTGATCGAAACCCTGACCGGGAGCGGTTACCAGGGGGTGCTCCACCTGGCCTCCGTGCTCTGTCTTGTGGATCCGCGACGCCTGGCCGAGGAGCGGGTGCTCAGCAATGTCCACTTCCAGGACCAGGCGGCGGTTGCCGATGTGCTGGTGGCCAACAAGACCGACCTTTGCAGCGACGCGGATCGGGCCCGTTTCCATGAATGGGCTGCCGGGTTTGAGCCGCCCAAGGCGCTGGTGACCGAGACAGACCATGGCCGCCTGGAACTGGATTGGCTCTCCCGGGCTCACAGCGACCGTAAGGCGGGGGATCCGCACGCCCACGAGCACCATCACGGCGCGGTGCCCGCCGAAGCGCCGCCGCTTTCCGCGCAGCCATGGCAGCAGTACCTTAACAGTGGCGATGATCACTACAGCTGCGGTTGGCGAATCAGCCCGGATTACTGTTTTGATCACCGGAAGCTTGCGGCCTTCTGCCACGGCGACGACTGGCGCCGCATCAAGGGTGTGATGCGCACGGATCAGGGCTGGGTGGCGCTCAACAGAGCTGGTGATGCTTTGAGCGAGGCGGGCGTTGATCCGGCTTGGGAAAACCGGCTGGAAATCATCATGGATGAGTCTCCGGACGCGGAGGACCTGAATCAGCGCCTGAGTGCGGCCCTAGTCGGCGGGTGATAGCCTCAGAAGCAGCTCCACACGGCGATTGCGTGCACGGCCCTCGGCGGTCTCATTGCTGGCCCTGGGCTCGATGTGGGCCTTGCCCACGGCCGTCATGCGTTCCGGACTGATCCCCTCTTTCTGAAAGAAACGCACAACCTGCGCCGCCCGTGCCGACGACAGCTCCCAGTTGGAGGGGTAACGATCCGTTGTGATCGGTACATCGTCCGTGTGGCCCGTGACCACAATGGGATGGGAGGACTGCTCCAGTGTCGGTACCAGCTCCGCGAGTGTATCGAGTCCCTTGTGTGAGAGCTCGGCCTGGCCTGATTCAAACAGCAGACCGCTGCTGATGCGCAGGCGGAGCCCTTCGTCGCTGCGGCTGGTCTCGATGTCGTCGCCCAGGCTGCCCTCGGGCCAGTCCGCCGGATGGGGGGAGGGCCCTTGCACTTCGGGGGCTGGTTCCGTGGTATCAGCCGCGGTCTCGGGATCTCCGTCACCGGCAAAGGTAAGCATGACCACGAACATGACCACCAGCAGCGTCATGACGTCCAGATAGACCAGCAGCCAACTCTCCTCCTCCGTGCTGTCCCTGAGCTCTATGGCCTTATGGGGCGGCGTCCGGGGCGGTGTGGTGTCCTCGCTCATGCGTCCGGATCCCCGTCGTCATCATGTTTCCGGAGGCGGTCTTTCAGTTTCGAGAACAGGCCCTGGTGCGACGAACTCCCGTTTCCGTCGCGGATCTCGTTAATGTGGTCGGCCACAAAGGAGTTCAGGGTTTCGCGCATCAGGGTCGGGCGGCGCTTGCGGAACATCATGGAGACCCCCTGCATGACCATGTGCATCACGATCATGCGCTGTTCGGTGCGCCGTTCAAGCTTCACCGCAATCGGCTTGAGCACCAGGTTGGCCAGCAGGATGCCGTAGAAGGTGGTCATCAGCGCCACGGCCAGGCTCTGGCCGATCAGCTCCATATCGCCACTTCCCAGCTGGAACATCATGTTGATCAGCCCCACCAGTGTGCCGATCATCCCGAAGGCGGGGGCGAACCCCGCCATGACACGGAACAGCTGCGCTTCCGCATGCTCCTTGGCCTGGAGCCGTGCGATCCGCCATTGCATCAGGTCGAGGACGTCCTCTTCCGGGGTCAGGTCCACCGCCAGCTGGATGCCGGTCCGCAGGAAGGGGTTGTTCACGTTCTGGAGCTCCTTTTCCACGGCCGGCATCTGACCGGTCTGGAAGAGCCGCGTGATGCGCATCAGTTCCTCGATGTCGTCCTCCGTATACAGGCGCTCGTTGCGCAGAACCGTGCCGATGAGCCGGAAGATGCTCAGCACTTCGCGGATGGGGTAGCTGATGAAGGTTGCGGCCAGCGTGCCGCCAATCACGATGCCCAGCCCCGGCAGGTTGATGAACAGGGAGGGGTCGGAGACGGCATTCAGGAAAATGGTGGCGAAAAGACCGAGCCCGCCGAGAATGCCAATGAGAGTGGAGGGGTTCATGAATGGTCCCTGTTGGATTCCGTGTGCATGTCGTTAACGGCCACCTGACCCATAACCAAAGCGCCGGCTGATGATCCGGTTCCTGCCCGTGGTCTTGGCATGGTAGAGGCGTTCATCGGCGCGCTGGAGCAGCGCCTGGATGGCATCGGAGGGGCGTATCTCCGCCACCCCGAAGCTGCAGGTCACTTCGAGCGGGCGCCCGTCGGCGGTCACCGGTTGCTCGACGATCTGCTGGCGGATGCGCTGGGCGGTGGTGATGGCCTCGGATTCGGCGGTGCCGGGCAGGACCACCAGGAATTCCTCGCCGCCCCAACGGATGACCGAATCCATTTTCCGGCAGCCCGAAGTGAGCCGCGTGGCGATGGTCTGGATCACCTGATCCCCGACACCGTGGCCCAGGGTGTCGTTGATGGTCTTGAAATGGTCAATGTCGGCCAGGATAACGCTGAACGGGGTGTCGTTGCGCTGGAAGCGCGCGAACTCCCGGGCCAGCCGGTCCGTGCCCTCCCGCCGGTTAGCGAGATTGGTCAGGGCATCATGGGTGGCGGCGTGTTCGAAGATTTCGGCCATCTGGCGCAGGCGCTCGGCATGCTGGCGCCGGGCCCGGTCCAGCAGGTAGCTGAACACCATCACAAAGGCGAGCGACGTGGCCAGCACGAGCCGGAACGGCAACGGGTACTCGGCCACACTGAAAATAAGCCGCCCGAGCGGTGTCAGCGCCACCACCAGCGTCAGCCAGCCCGCCACGCAGCTGATCACCCCGAATCGGGGGCTCGAGATGTAGAACACCACGGGCGGATAGACATAGAGCCACATGACGCCGCTGCCCTGCTCCACGCCTGAGAGGGCCACAAAGATGAGTACGGCCGTGATGGTGGCGATGAAACCCCAGCGCAGCTGGGCCAGGTTCTCGGTCAACAGATGCAGAAGAAGGTTGGCGATCAGGATGCCGCCGAAGGCGGCCATCACGGTCCCGAACCAGCGTGGGTCAGCGGTCACGTAGGTATTGCGCCAGGTGAAGAAGAACAGGGCCAGGGCCGCGGCCACAGACAGTATCCGTACCAGGTGCACGATGTCGGAACGGGTCTCGGTGGATTCCGAGGCGGGATCCGGTGCTGTTGGGGGCGTGGCTTCGGCCATTATGGGTATCTTTCGCGCGAGCTGCTGACTGCCATGGAAGTGTAGTGCACACGACGGCGTTTGCACTGGGTCGTGTGCGCCGGGGAGCGCGTTACGACCATGGTGGGGGTTGCACTGGCGGGCCCAGGCAAGGCTCAATGGCATCAGTAATCCATCCCGTCAGAGGAGGTGTGCATGGACATCCAAGTCAAGGACATCAACGAGGGCCAGCCCGTTCCGGAGCACTTTGCGTTCGGCGTGTATGACCCGGACAACCACATGGCCCTGGGGCGCAATCTCAACCCCGAAGTCACCTGGTCGGGGGTACCCGAGGGCACACGCAGTTTCGTGGTCATGATCAAGGACCCGGATGTGCCCAGTGAGGCCGGCGATGTGAACCAGGAAGGCAAGACCGTTTCGAAGAAGATTCCGCGCGTGGACTTCTACCACTGGCTGCTCGTGGATGTACCGCCGACGGTGGCCCGCATCGAGGAAGGCAAGGAGTCCAACGGGGTGGTGCCCAAGGGCAAATCCCCTTCGAAGGATGCCCTGGGTAAGCGTGGCATCAATGATTACACGGACTTCCTCGCTGGCGACCCGGAGCTTGCCGGTACCTATGCCGGTTATGACGGGCCCTGCCCGCCCTGGAACGACGAGATCGTGCACCACTACATCTTCACCGTGTTCGCGCTTGATGTGGAGCACCTGGACCTGGGGGATGAGTTCCGCGGCCCCGATGTGGAGAAGGCGATGGAGGGGCATATTCTGGATCAGGCGTCGGTAACGGCCACCTATACCCTGAACCCGGATCTGCGCTGATGCGTGACTTCACCTTCAACACCACGCCCTCGATCGCCATGGCGAGCGGGGGCGCCGCCAGCCTTGCCGCGTACTGTCGTGAGCGTGGGGCCCGCTCGGTGTTCATCGTGACGGACCCCGGCATCATCAAGGCGGGGCTTCTGAATGAGGCGCAGGCCGGGCTTGTCGACGAAGGGCTGGCGGTGGACTGGTTCAGCGGGGTGGAAGCGGACCCGCCGGACACCACCGTGCGGGCGGCCGCTGAGCGCGCACGGGACTGCGGCGCGGACCTGGTGGTGGGCTTCGGTGGCGGCAGCTCGATGGACGTGGCCAAGGTCGTGGCCCTGCTGGCCTCGGATGGCTGTGATCAGTCGCTGGAGGAGCTCTATGGCGTGGGCATGGCAAGCGGTCGCCGACTGCCCCTGATCCAGGTGCCCACCACCGCGGGCACCGGCTCCGAAGTGACGCCCATCGCGATCATCACCACCGGCGAGACCACCAAGTCCGGCATCGTCTCACCCCTGCTGCTGCCGGACCTGGCGCTGCTGGACCCGGACCTGACGCTGGGGCTGCCGCCGCAGGTCACGGCCGCCACGGGCATCGACGCCATGGTGCACGCCATCGAGGCCTACACCAGCGCCCATCGAAGGAACCCGGTCTCGGATGCCCTGGCGCGGGAAGCGCTGGCGCAGCTTTCCAGCAACATCGTGGAAGCCGTGCACAACGGCGAAAACCGTGACGCCCGGGCAGGCATGCTGCTGGGCGCCATGCAGGCCGGCCAGGCATTCGCCAATGCGCCGGTGGCCGCTGTGCATGCACTGGCCTACCCGCTTGGGGGCCACTTCCACATTCCCCATGGTCTCAGCAACTCCCTGGTCCTGCCCCAGGTCCTGCGCTTCAACCAGCCCGTGGCGGGCGCTCTGTATGAGGAGCTGGCACCGCTGGTGCGCAATGGTGGCGATGGGGATCTGGTCAGCCGCATGACCGCGTTGATTGAGGCGGTCGAACTGCCGCGCACACTGCGGGAGATGAGCATCAGCGAGGATTTTCTGCCGACCCTGGCCGCCGATGCCATGAAGCAGCAGCGGCTGCTGGTGAACAACCCGCGTGATGTCACCGAGGCGGATGCCCTGGCGATCTACCGGGAGGCCTTCTGATGGCCGGAGACGAGCCGCTGCCACGCGGTGCCTTCGATGCCTTCCAGACGATCACCACCCGCTGGCACGACAATGACCTCTATGGGCATGTGAACAACGTGACCTACTACGCGTGGTTTGACACAGCGGTTAACCGGTTCCTCATCGAGGATGGTGGCCTGGACATCTACAACGGACCCGTGATCGCGTATGTGGTGAGTTCCGGGTGTGAGTATTACCGCTCGGTGGCCTACCCCGAGCCGGTGGAGGTGGGCCTGCGCGTGGAGCGGCTGGGCAACAGTTCCGTGACCTGGGGCATTGGTGTTTTCGGCGGCCACGATGGCCGCCCCCTGGCCCAGGGTCGGTTTGTGCATGTGTTCGTCAACCGCGCCACGGATGAACCCACGCCCATTCCGGGGCCGCTGAGGGAGGCCATCGAGCGGCTCGGTGCATGATGCGCCTCGGGGGCTTCCCTGACCCCCGGATTCCCCCCATTCCTGTGACCTGCGTGGAGCGGTATCCTTGCGGTTCAGGTTGACGCTATGACTGGCATGCTGGAGTGACCCATGTCCCCATCCGAATTGCAGCAGTACCTGCACAAGCATATCCCCATTTCTGAAGCCATGGGCGTGTCCGTAAACGCCGCCTCGCCGGAGTCGGTTAGGGTTGAAGCGCCCCTGGAGCCGAATATCAACCACCGCGCCACGGTCTTCGGGGGCAGCGCCTCGGCCGTGGCCATCCTGTCCGCCTGGTCACTGCTGCACCTGCGGGTGCGCGACGCGGGCCTGGAAGCGCAGCTGGTGATCCAGCGCAACGCCATGGACTATGAAAGGCCCATCCACGGTGCCTTCACTGCCGAGGCGCGGCTGGCGGACCCGGAGCGCTGGGAGCGTTTCCGTAAGACTCTGGAACGCCGGGGCCGGGCCCGCATCCGTGTGGAATCAATCCTGACGTTCGCCGGTGAGCCGGCGGGCCACCTCACGGGTGAGTTCGTGGCCCTGACCCAGGGTTAGCCGTTCATGCGCGCGAGCAGCTCGTTGATGGCGCGCGCGAACGGAACGGGCGAGTCCTCCTGCAGGAAGTGCCCGCCCTTGAGGGTGACGTGGGGCTGCCCCTGGGCGCCCGGAACACGCTCCTGCATGTAGCGGTCGCCACCTTTGGTAATAGGGTCACCATTGCTGAAGGTGGTAAGGAAGGGTTTGTCCCACTGGCTGAGAACCTCCCAGGCCCGGCGGTTGGCTTCCGTTGCCGGATCGTTGGGCGATGCCGGTACCAGGGCCGGGAACGCGCGGGCCCCCGCCTTGTAGTGGCGCGAGGGGAACGGCGCCTCGTAGGCCCGGCGTTCGTCGCGGCTGAGCCGTCGAAAGCTGCCCACATCCACGATGCGCGCGGGCGGGAACACCGGCGAATAGAGCGCGAAGGTCTTCCAGAGCTGGAACGCCCTGGGCATCGCCTGGTCACCGGTTGGCAGCATGCCGTTACCCACCACGATGGCGCGGAAGCGTTCCGGGTTCTCGGCCGCGTAACGCAGGCCAAGGAGCGAGCCCCAGTCCTGGCAGACCAGGGTGATTCGCTTGAGATCCAGCTGTTCGATCAGGTTACCCAGCCAATCCATGTGGGACTGGTAGCTGTAGTCCTCGATGCGGGCAGGCTTGTCGGATTTGCCGAAGCCGATCAGGTCCGGGGCGATGACCCGGTGGCCGGCAGCGGCGCAGACCGGGATCATGTGCCGGTACAGGTAGGACCAGCTCGGTTCGCCGTGGAGCATGAGCACCGGGTCCGCATCCGCCGGGCCCTCGTCGAGGTAGTGCATCCGCAGTCCGTCCACATCCCGGTAATGGGGTTCGAACGGGTAATCGAGCAGGCGCTCGAATCGGGATTCCGGGGTGCGCAGTATGTCCTTGCTCATGAGTCCTCCTCGGCAGCGCGGTATTGGTTTTCGGAGAGAAAGTGCTTCAGGGAGAGCCCTTCGGTCCAACCTTCGATCTCCAGCATCGGGCGTTCGTAGAACGCCTCCACATGCCCGAGGCAGAGGATGGCCATGGGGTGACCTTCCTCCGGAATGGACAGGAGTTCGGCCAGCGCCCGGGGATCGAACAATGATACCCAGCCCATGCCCAGGCCTTCCGCGCGGGCGGCCAGCCACAGGTTCTGGATGGCGCAGGAGGCGGACGCCAGATCCATCTCCGGCAGTGTGCGGCGGCCGAAGATGTGCCTTTCGCGGCCATCCCGCAGGGTCACCACCAGCAGTTCCCCGCAGTCGCGGATGCCCTCCACCTTCAGTTTCATGAACTCGTTGCCCCGCTCACCCAGGGCCTCCGCTGTACGCTCCCGCTCGGTGTTCACCATTTCATAGATGCGCTCGCGCAACTGCGGTTCCGTTACGCGGATGAAGTGCCAGGGCTGCATAAGCCCGACGCTGGGCGCCCTATGGGCGGCCTGGAGAACCCGCATCAGCACCTCTTCCGGGACCGGATCCGGCAGGAAATGGCGCATATCGCGGCGCTCGGCGATGCATCGATAGAGCGCCCTGCGCTCCTGGTCACTGAAGGCGTGTTGCGGTTCCATGGGCATTGACGCTGTCGGTAAAAGCCGCAGGATAACCCAGAAGGCGCTTTCTTTCAGTGAATCCTCCGGAGGTTCGCCATGGCGCGCTGGTTCATACTGGCCGGCCTCATTCTGGTGGTGATCGGGGTGGTGCTTCACACCATGCCCTGGCTGCTCAGCTGGTTTGGCCGGCTGCCCGGTGACATCCGCTACGAGAGCGGCCAGACACGCGTGTTCGTCCCCCTGACCTCGATGATCCTTGTCAGCGTGATACTGACCCTCGTTCTGAACCTCTTCTCCCGCTAGCGGCCGGTGGCTCTTTACGCACCCTGCGGAGCGCTCCAATAATGAAACGACAGTGGATTGAAAGAGGTTAGACCCGATGGGATTCCAGGCGAACGGTATTGAGGTGGAGGTGGTTCAGGGCGACATCACCGATCAGTCGGATATGGATGCGATCGTGAACGCGGCCAACGCGGAACTGCGTATGGGCGGCGGTGTTGCAGGAGCCATCCATCGGGCAGCAGGCTCGGAGCTGGATGAGGAGACCCGTCCCCTGGCGCCCATCAATACGGGCGAGGCTGTGATGACGTCTGCCCCGAACCTGCCCAACCGGTACATCATCCATTGCCTGGGTCCGGTTCACGGGGTGGACGACCCCGCTTCAACCCTGCTTGCCAGCTGCTATCAGCGGGCACTTGAGCTGGCTGAGGATGCCGGGCTGGAGTCCGTTGCTTTCCCGGCGATTTCCACGGGGGCTTTCGGCTTTCCCATGGAACAGGCCGCGGAGGTGGCGTCGCGCACGATTCTGGCCCGCTCGGGGAGCCTGCAGTCCGTCCGCCGTCTGCGCTGGGTGCTGTTCAGTGAGGAGGATCGCATTCTGCACGAAGAGGTGTTCGAGTCCGTCCTCAATGCCTGAGGGAATGGGTCTCCTCGGTCCAGGCGCCTTCGAAATCCCGGATGATGCGCCGGGCGTCCTCTGTCTTCCGTGAGAAGACCAGTGTCGTGCCCCAGGAGGTGATGGGGCTGTGTGTAATCTCCGGAAACGAGAGTTTCTCCAGCGTCTGGGTGACCGGCGCCTCAAAATCCAGCAGGTAGTCTCCGCGTTCCGCCTTCAGCATACGCAGGGCTGCCCGGTGTGTTGAGGCCTGGTCGACCTGCGTTGCTCCGGCTTCCGTCGCGGGGTCAAGCTGGTTCATGTAGGTGTACCCCCGGATCTGGATCAGGTGGCTGCCCTTCAGGTCCGTAACATCGGATACTGGCCCGGTCTCCTCAAGGTGATAGGCGTGCAGGCGTATATCGCGGAACGAGAAGTCCGGCTCCAGTGTCCACCTCGAGAGCGCGGGCACACCCTGCGACCCCAGCCATAGGTCCAGCTTCCCTTCGCGCAGATAGAGGTAGATCCGGTCAATGGGAAGGCTTCGCCATTCGATCCTGTAACCGGCTTCGCGCGCGAGGCGGTTGGTTGCCTCCATGTAGGGGCCTGCTGGTTTTCCCTGCCCGTCGGTGTACGTCAGAGGCGGGAATTCGATATAGGCGCCCTTCAGAACCGTACGCCGTCCTTCCTCACCCCATGCAGGAGCGATCACGAGCATCGTCCACGCAATGATGACAGGCAGAATGCGGTTTACGCTCAACAAAGGCACATCCATCCTTTAGGTGACTGTTTCGGGGGCAGGATAGTGCCTTACTTTCAGCCGTGCGACTGGCTTTTGTGAACGGGGGTCTCCTCTGTCCGCTGGAGATCCTTCGAAACGGATGTGTAGGTGGATACCAGGTAGGGAACCAGGAAGGTTAGAAATACCTTGGGGAGGGAGAGTTGGGCTTGGCCGAGCAACGCTTCCCACTGGTTGATGGCGACCAACAGCGTGCCGACCACCGCGGCGAGCTTAAGCGCGCGCCACGGGGTACCGTCGGTGACGGCGAGCACCAGGGCTCGCCGACACTGACGGGGCAGCCGCTGTAACCCCGACTTGCCGATGTTCATTTGGGCCTGGTCCCTACCGTTTGGCGCTACGTGCTGCATCGATGCTGAACAGAGTATCCTGGTCCCTCAGCAGGTACAGCGCAAAGCAGGCTGCCAGCATGGGCCAGGCGGCGAAGAACAGCAGGTTGTTGAACGCATCGAGGTACTGGGCCCAGGAGGAAAGCGTGGAGACCGTGTGCAGGAGGAAGATAAGCCCATAGGTCAGCCGCCGGAAGGCACCGGCCACAAATGCCAGAACCAGAACCAGCTGGGCTACACCGAGTAGCATGAAAATGCTGGGCCCGAGACCGGACAGACCATAGAAATTCGCGAACACGCCGGCCGTGTGCTCGGGTTGCACAAGCTTATCGAGGGTCCACATGACCATCACGATGAAGACACCCAGACGCAGGGCGAGCAGTGCGATGGGCAGGCGGCCGGCTGTGGATTCAGTCATAAATCGCTCCTTTTTTGAGTGTCAGTGTGATACGTGGGATTGCTGACGCGATGGAGTATCCGCTGTCGATAGATGGCGGTTCCGCCATTCCCGGGCGAGTGCCTCCTGCCATTGGTCCGGGGTGATGGCAAGCTGCCCGGTGATTTCCAGCGACCGGTCCTCCAGGACATCGGTGTCCGGCGTCTCAAGGTGGCGGCGTGCTATTACGGCATCGCGATGGCGCAGAAGTTGTTCGATATGTGGCCTGTAAAGCCGGATCAAGGCCGAAAGCCATAGATTGACGGCCCAGGAGGGCCAGGCATGGTCCACCTGGAAGCGTTCTATCTGTCGGATGACATCCTCAGCGGAAAACCAGGTCTCGTCCGTCACCCACCGATTGGTGGCAAAAAGGCCGATTGGCTTCCCCCAGACGTCCATGGAGATCGCGACCAGGTGGGCCACGACATCCTCGCCCCGCGGCCAGGGTTGTGTTTCCTGGAACCCCGTTGCCGGGATCATGTTATCCGGAAGTGCTGAACCGCGCAGGAAGGTGTGGAAGTGCCCATGCTCGTCGGCATCGTCCCGGTGGGCGTGGTAATAATACTGGGCGTGATGGTCCGCGTCGTACACATCGCCTTCTGGGTAATGGTCCATCTCGTAGAAGGTGCCCTGGCCGCGAAGGAGTTCACCAACCACGTTGATGCCCCCCTTGGTCAGCGCCCGGGTGCAGGTGTCGAGTTCCGCGCCGGCCTCCATCAGTTCCTTCAGCGTCAGGTCGTCCAGTTCGGCGGCTCGTGGTGTTGTCAGCTCAATCATAGCGGCTAGCCTTTGTCGGTCTGAATCCGGCCCGGCCAATGGCCGGG